>DATFQU010000095.1:0-13021 GCA_035264005.1 Candidatus Acidiferrales bacterium | reverse complement strand
AGTTGCAGCCGCAGGAGTGAGGAGTACAGCCGCAGGCACCGCTAGAGGACTCGCCCGAAGCATCGGCGGAAGACACACCGTTTCCAGTACGTGCAGCGAAGGTGGAGAACTGAATCGTGGAGCGGTGGCTGCCACATTTCGGACATTCGGGCTTGCCGTTTTTCGCCGTAACGATGCGCTCGAAGCGCGATTTGCATTCGTCGCAGACATATTCGTAGATGGGCATCAGCTTATTTCCTCGCCCGAACATTATACCTAAGTTTTCCCTGAGTCGAGTTTTGCGGTTACACTGGCGGGCATGGCCAACATCTACGCGGGCACGTCGGGATGGTCTTATTCAAGCTGGAAGCCGGATTTCTATCCCGCAAAACTGGCTTCTGCTAAATTCCTCAGCTACTACGCCACACGGCTCAATTCGGTTGAAGTGAACTACACGTTCCGGCGTTTTCCCACGGAGAAGCTGCTGGAGGGCTGGATCGCGGCTACGCCCGCGCACTTCAAATTCGCGCTGAAGGCCCATCAGATGATTACGCACATCAAGCGTTTGCGCGGCACGTCAGATTGGCTGATGCGATTGTGTTCCTCGCTGCGGCCTTTGGAGGACGCAGAGAAACTAGGGCCGATCCTGTTCCAATTGCCACCTAACCTGAAGTGCGATGTGATCCTCTTGAAAGAGTTTCTCGAAGACCTGCCACCTGGCCTGCACAGCGCATTTGAATTCCGGGACGCTTCATGGTTTTGCAAGGACGTTTACGATGTCCTTCGAACCAAAAACGCCGCGCTGTGCCGAGCGGAAAGCGAGAAGCTGGAAACGCCAGTCGTCCAGACCGCTAAATTCGCCTATCTTCGCCTGCGAAAGGAGCATTACGCGCCGAAGGAGCTGACCCAGCTGAAATCCAGGGTGTCCGAAGCGGCCGCCAGCGGAGATGTTTTTGTGTACTTCAAACACGAGGAAACGCCGGAAGGGGCGCTTTACGCGGAAGGCCTCCTTAGTACTTCGCCTCGCTAATTTTGTCCAGTTTTGTCCTTGTAGGGGAGTCTACTGTTTTCGCTGTATTCTCTAATTAAATCATTAAATGCAATAGGATACGTGGACCCATCGGCTACACCGCTTCGAGGCGACGGGCTACGGTTTTAGTACTTCTGTACCGAAATTCACAAGAATAAAAAGTGACTTCGCTCCTATTCACCTTCTGGCGGAGCTGACCCAGAATGGAGCCATGTCATACACCAACGTAGTCCTCGATCAAACTTGGGTAAGCCGAAATTGGTGGTGCGCAGACTGTCGCGTGCCAACGGACCTAGACCGCCATGGGCGCTGCGAGACATGCGGCTCAGATGCCGTGGACAATATGAGCAGGCCAAACAAGCTGGCCACAGTTACAGCGATGCCGGCGGGGAGCATCGCGTTCGACGATGTGACGCAGTACGTCCGCGTAGCTTAAGCGAACTTCCATCCCGCAATTTGTCGGCCCGACTGTTCCTGCAACGCGCACGAACGTTTTTCGACGCGCGTTGCTAAGCCCGCCTCAGCGACGGCTGGGTTAGGGCACGGTCAATAATGGGCCTTCTGCGGTCTGCAGGATTCCAGTCGTCTGGCGGAAAAGCAATGTGCCAGAAGTATTCGGCCGGTCGCGTGAACTCGACGCCCGCTTTCGTCTTTCCGCCCTCGGACTGGCCAACAAAGACCACGCGGCATTCGACTTCCTGCGCGCTCTTTACGTTGACAATCGTCATTCTCTGCTCACGTTCCACAGCGACGTTCAGACGCAGCGAGCAGCCCTGCGCATTGACGGCTTCTGTGGCGGTACGCTCCTCGTAAAGCTCCGCTCCGCGCTGAAGCTTGACGAGTACCGGCATGGAAATGTAAACGCGCTTGCTGCGCCTCGTGTCGCGTTTTGTTTCCGATGCGTTCAGATCTGAGGAAGGAGCGCGCGTTTCGGGCTCCGCCACCGCAGCTTCTTTCGCCCGGGCAGAGCCTTCCCGGTTGAATAGCTTATCCCAAGCCATCGATTTCCCCCAGACGCGATAATGCGCTGCTTCTGCGAACGCAAAGAAAGTTTTGGAGTGAGCGTATCTATCCAGTAACCTCATTACTGGCTGGCAGATACCCTGCCGAATTAGCTCGCGGTTGTGGACCGCGCTCGCAGTGATAGAGTCTGCGCGGAACTTTGCGGGCGATGGACGTTTTCGCTGCGAAGTGCCGTTCGCGCTTGATGAAGAATCTACGCAACTCGGAAACGTCGTTCATAGGAGGCAACGCTGCGCCGCGCCTTGCGGCGAAGCTCGGCCTCTTCGACGCCACGATGATCGTCATGGGCGGCATCGTCGGCTCCGGCATTTTTATTAATCCATACGTGGTCGCGCAGCAGGTTTACACGCCTGCGCTGATTCTCGGCGCGTGGGTCATCGGCGGAGTCATCGCGTTGGGCGGGGCATTCATTTGGGCGGAACTAGCGGCGGTCATGCCGCGCGTCGGAGGACAGTACGCTTACTTGCGCGAAGCCTATCACCCGGCGGTCGCGTTTCTCTACGGCTGGGTGCTGCTACTGGTAATTCAAACCGGTGGCATGGCTGCGGTGGCAGTAACGTTCGCAAAATACTTTGTGGAATTGACTGCATGTCACCTCAACGGTGGTCTGATTGCCACGCTTACGTTGGGAATACTGACGGTCATTAATTGCCTCGGAGTTCGTGCAGGAAGCACTGTGCAGAGCGCATTGATGGTACTGAAGATTCTGGCGATTGCCGCGCTGGTTTTTTGTGGCGGCGTATTCCTCGCGCATCATTTGCAGCTGCTTCACAGGCCAATCGGCGCGCCATTGTCAGTGAATTATCGCTTCGCGGACCAGCCCGTTTCATTCGGCTTGTTGACGGCAATGGGCGCCGCGCTTGTGCCGGTACTTTTTTCCTACGGCGGCTGGCAAACCGCGAATTTTGTTGCCGAAGAAGTGCGCGAGCCGCGCAAGAACTTGCCGCGTGCGCTGGTGATTGGTGTGGTCGGAGTGATTCTGCTGTACCTTTCCGTGAACTTCGTTTGCGTTTACGTCCTCGGCCCTACGGGACTTGCGCGGACCATGACGCCGGCGTCGGCAGTGATGCGAGTCGTGTGGGGATCGAAGGGCGCGGCGCTAATCGCCGTGGGAATTACGATTTCGGCTCTGGGATTTCTCAGCCAGTCCATCTTGACGGCTCCGCGTGTCTACTTCGCGATGGCTGAGGACGGACTTTTTTTTCGCGCGGTCGGCTGGCTGGATCCGCGACACCGCGTTCCTGTGTTTGCGATTGCCCTGCAGGGCGTTGCAGCCATCGTCATCGCGCTTTCAGGACGTTACGATCAAATTTTGAGTTACGTCGTTTCGATGGATTTTCTTTTCTTTGGTCTAACAGCGACCTGTATCTTTGTTTTCCGTCGCGCTGGCAAAGCCACACAGGAAGCAACCGGAAGCAGCGGCCTTGCGCGTATGCCCGGACATCCTGTCACTACGTTCATATTTGTCGCGGTGTGCTGGCTGGTCGTCCTCAACACAATTTTTCGGTACCCGCGCAACACGGCAGTCGGATTCGCAATATTATTCGCGGGCATCCCTGTATATTTCTTGTGGGGCCGTCAAAAGAAGAAAAGGAGCGTGGGGACGTGACCAGTTCGCGCAAAGAAATCCGTTCAATGTATCTCGAGTGGGCCAAGCTGCGCTCGGGAGCAAAGTACAATTTAGCCACGAGCGGCCTTGACGGATTTCCGCTGGCTAAGCTGCCAGTCAAAATCGAAGATCTGGAACTTTCCATCGGCGGAAGCTACGGCTATCCGCAGTTGCAGGATCGCTTAGCGCGGAAAAACGGAGTCGCAACAGAGTGCATGGTTGCCGCGAATGGCACATCGATGGCCAACCATCTCGCGATGGCCGCGTTGCTCGAGCCGGGCGACGAAGTGCTCATCGAGCAGCCCACGTATGAACCGCTCCTCACAGTGGCGAAGTATTTGGGCGCGACGGTCCACCGTTTTGCGCGGCGTTTTGAGAATGGATTCAACCTGGATCCGCGCGAGGTCGAGCGGCACATGACGCCGCGCACGCGCCTCGTGGTGGTGACAAATCTGCACAATCCGAGCGGCGCGCGCACGCCAGATTCGAGCTTGCAGCTCATTGGAAAGATTGCCCAGAGTCGGGGCGCGCAAGTTTTGGTCGATGAAGTGTACTTAGACGCGTGTTTTGACCCGCAGGCCCACTCGGCATTTCATTTGGGCGATAATTTCATCGTTACGAGCAGCCTGACGAAGGCCTTCGGCCTGTCAGGCCTGCGCTGCGGATGGGTGCTGGCGCCGGCGCCGCTCGCCGAGCGCATGTGGCGCATCAATGATCTCTTCGGAGTGATTCCCGCGCACGTCGCAGAGCTGCTTAGCGTCATCGCGTTCGATCATCTAAAAGAAATAGAGACCTACGCTCGCACGCGCCTCCAAACAAATCGCCCAATCCTCCAGCGGTTTCTCAATTCGCGTAGCGATTTGAAAGCCATTCGCGCGGACGCCGGAACAATCGCGTTTCCGCAGCTCATTTCCGGAAAAGTAGACGCGCTTTGCCAGCTCTTGCGCGAAAAATACGACACTTCTGTAGTCCCTGGGTACTTTTTCGAAATGCCGGATCACTTCCGCATCGGAATCGGCGGCAAGACGGAGCTACTGGAGGAAGGGTTGAAACGGCTGGGCAAAGCTCTGGACGAGATTGCAGCTTAGGCTCCTATGTCTGCCGCGAGTTTTTATCTGTGCGGCCATCGTCGGCCACGCGCCACGGCTCTTTGGGGCGCAACAGACGAATGAACGCCTGCGCTCCCTGAGACAACTGCTGGTCCCGGCGAAAAATTAAGAACAGATCGCGTCTGAGGCGCATTTCGCGGACGCGCACCTCCGCGAGTTCGCGGCTTTCCACTTCCATTTGTACGCACATGCGCGGGACGATCGCCACGCCCATTCCCATTTTTACGAAACGCTTAATGCTCTCGATGGTGGGCAGCTCGACGCCTATGCGCAGCGGCACCCGGTACTTTGCAAAGAGCTGAATTACGCGCTGCCTGTATGGCGAAGCCACGATGTGCGCGACAAAATCCTCGCGGCCAAGCTCGTCAATGGAAACGCTGCGGTGCCGGGCCAGTCGATGGCGCGGGTGCACCACAAAGGCCAAGTCATCGCGTAGGAATTCGACCGACGCCAGGGTTTCATCCGGCGGTCGGTAAGACGCTATGCCCAGGTCGAGCCGGTAATTCAGGATTTCACGCGGAATGTCCCGCGAATAGACACGGTGAATCGCAATCTCGACTTTCGGATGTTTCACGCGGAAGCGCGCAAGAGCGGGGAGCAGGGCGTGGATCGAACTTTCATTAACGCCGAGCGACAGTCGCCCTCGTCGCAGGCCTGCGAGGTCTTCAAGGCTTCTTCGCGCTTCCGCGCGAAGGTTCAGCATGCGCTCTGCATATTCGACAAGCAGCCCTCCTGCTTCGGTAAGCTTGCCCGCGCCAGTCCCACGCACCAATAACGGTTGGCCGACCCAGTCCTCCAGCTTGCGCACCGCAATACTCACCGCAGGCTGCGTGCGGTAAAGCCGCTCCGCTGCCCGTGAGAAACTTTTCTCTCTCGCGACGGTCAAGAATACCTGTAGGGAACCGAGGTCCATATATGAACTCCTGTCGATGCGGACAAGTATAAGGCATCGTTATAGGAACTAGAAGAATTATAAATTGGACGAATGTTTCTGCTGGCGGTCTACTTGTGAAACACCAGGGGGAGCCATGGATACAGTTCATTTCTTCGATACGACGCTGCGGGATGGCGAGCAATCGCCCGGATTTTCGATGACGCGAGAAGAAAAGCTCGCCCTCGCGAAAAAGCTCGAAGCGCTGAACGTTGATGTAATTGAGGCCGGTTTTCCAGTTGCGTCCTCAGGGGAATTAGACGCGGTTCGCGCGGTGGCCACCGCTATTCGCGATACGCGCGTTGCAGCGCTCGCGCGGGCGCGGCGCGAAGATGTCGAGGCGGCACTGCTCGCGCTCGAACCGGCAGAGAAGCCGCGGCTTCACGTGTTCCTGGCAACTTCCGATCTTCACCTCCAGGCCAAACTGCGAATGACTCGCCGCGAAGCGCTCGACGCGATTGGCCGTTGGGTGCGTTACGGTAAGGAGCATTGCCCCGAGGTTGAATTCTCGGCCGAAGACGCCAGCCGCAGCGACATTCGCTTTCTCCTCGAAGCGATGGAAACAGCGGCGGAAGCTGGCGCGACCATTTTGAATTTGCCGGACACGGTCGGATTCACCACGCCGGAGGAATACGGAGCGATGTTCCATCGCGTGCGAGGGCATCTGGGGCGCACCGAAGAGGTCATTCTCAGCGCCCATTGCCACAATGATCTGGGGCTCGCTGTCGCAAACTCCCTCGCCGCCGTTCGCGCTGGCGCCCGGCAAGTAGAATGCACAATCAACGGCATTGGTGAACGCGCGGGCAACGCTTCTCTCGAAGAGTTAGCCGTGGCACTTGCCGTGCGGCAGAGTTTCTTCAGTGTCCGAACCAATATTCGGCTGGAGCAAATTTATTCAGCCAGCCGCGCGCTCTGCGATGTGACGGGAGTCTCCGTTCCTCCAAACAAAGCAGTGGTCGGCGCAAACGCCTTTGCGCACGAGGCGGGAATTCATCAGGATGGAATTCTCAAGAACCCTCTGACGTATGAGATCATCCGACCGGAGGCGGTAGGGGTTCCGACAAGGAGGCTCGTCGTCGGAAAGCATTCCGGCCGCAATGCGCTGCGCACGCGATTCACCGAACTGGGCTATACGCTGAGCGACGCAGAGGTGGGCCAGTGTTATCGCGCGGCCATGGATCTTGCCGACGCCGCAAAGGAAGTCAGCGACCGCGATCTGGTGACCCTAATCCATCACGCACGACGCGAAAATCAACGCGTGGAAGCGAACGCAGCCGTCGCAGTGAGCGAGGTCCAGTGACTCGGGCGAATAAGACAATCGCAGTTGTTTCGGGAGACGGAATCGGGCCGGAAGTGATTCGTGCGGCCATTTCGATTTTGGAGGAATGCGCTACCGCATTCGGCCACCGGTTCGAATTCATTGAGCTGCCGTTCGGGGGCATCGCCATCGATCGCTGCGGCGAGCCGCTTCCCATTGAAACGCTAAATGCGTGCCGCAAAGCCGATGCGGTGCTGCTGGGAGCGGTAGGAGGCGCGAAGTGGGATTCGCAGCCTTTGACTCGCCGGCCCGAAGCAGGTTTGCTCGGCCTGCGCAAAGAGCTTGGTCTCTACATCAACCTGCGTCCCGTCAGGCTTTTCGAGTCGCTGCGCGCGATATCTCCTATTCGTTTGGATGAGGACGAAACGATCGACTTGGAGATTGTGCGCGAGCTTGCCGGAGGAATTTACTTTGGTCCGCGGCAGATTAGCGGCTCGGAGACAAATGAAAGCGCATCGGACACCGAGATTTATTCGGTCAAAGAGATTGAACGCGTTGCGCTGTACGCTTTCCAGCGAGCTGTAGCGCGGCGTAAGCGCCTCGCGAGCATTGACAAGGCGAACGTACTCGCGAGTTCGGGCCTGTGGCGCAGAACGGTCGAGCGCCTGTCCGAGAATTTTTCGGAAGTGAAGCTCGAGTCGTTGTATGTAGACAACGCCGCCATGCAACTGGTGCTCCGGCCGGCGCAATTTGACGTCATGCTAACTTCGAATATGTTCGGCGATATTCTGAGCGATGAGGCCGCAGGCTTGGTGGGTTCCATCGGCTTGATTCCGTCAATGAGTCTCGGCAACGGAACTGCTCTCTATGAGCCGATTCACGGTTCGGCGCCTCAACTCGCGGGAAAGAATTCTGCCAATCCGATTGGTGCAATTCTGTGCGCGGCGATGCTGCTGCGGGAATCCTTCGGGCTGCATCGCGAAGCTGCCGCCGTGGAGAAGGCTGTCGATCACGCGCTCGCTGCTGGTTTTCGCACGCCGGATATCGCCCGGGAAGGCTGCAAAGCCATTAGCTGTTCGGAGATGGCAGCACATATCTGTGTCGCGCTGGCCGAATCCGCGATGGAAACCGAAAAATACGGCTGGGGTGTCTAGAGGCTGCTCAACATCGAGTCAGTCTGCTGAGTGCTAAATTTTCCGCATCACCAGGCAGCCGGCCATCATGTCGTGCAGGGCCTGTTTCTTTTCGGTGAATCCCGCCATGATGTATCCAATCATCAAGATGATCCCTGAGATGATCTTGCCGAAGTACCTTCCCGTGGCGCGTGCAAACGAAATGCGCCGACCAGCCATGTCGGTTACCTCCAGCCCCAGGGTTTTCTTGCCGATCGTCGCCTGCCACGCTGAGCTCTCGAGCAGGGCGAAGTAGAGCCATTGGATGACGATGTCCAGAACAAGGATCTTCGAAAACATTCCCAGAAACGCGAAGGCTTCCTCCGGCGATTGCGGAGGATGGTTCAAGATCATGCTCCTCAGCCCTGTGGCGGCGACAATCGGTAAGGTAATGAAAGTCGATACAATCCACAGCACGATGAAATCAATGATCCATGCAACAAAGCGGAGCCAGAATCCGGCATAACCAAGTGGCCGGGCGGCCGTCGCGGGAGTGTAAGTTGCGGGCGCGGCAGGCGGCGTCTGCATAGCGACGGGCGCAGTCGCCGGCGTTGGCGGAGTGAAACCACCGGGCGCAAGCGGAATTCCGCGCGGCGCGGCGTCTTCGCCTGTTCGCTGCCCGCACGTTGGGCAGAAAGCCGCGTTTTCCGCAACCTGCGAGCCACATTTCGAGCAAAACATGATTCCCCCTTATGCGTAAACGATGCGATCAAAAACCAATTGCGGGCATCCTACTTTTCCCTCACCGCGAGGTCAACTGAGGAGTTTTCCAAGGTGCTGAATCCGAGTCGTAGAGAGTGCTTGAGTTAAAGCGAGCGAATCATCTCCTTGATCTGCGCCTGAATTCGCTCTGAATCCGGCGCGGCCGCGCCATCGTGCAGACCCATCGTGCGGAGGAGTAGTCCATCGAACTGGCGGTCGGGGAGCAGCCACCGCAGCCCCATCGTCACCTTCGCGTCGCGCGTGACGCGATACCGCGCCTTCGGCGATTCTGCGCGAATCGCCTGAAGAATCACTCGCGCGCAATCCTCCGGCGTCGCTTTCGCGGCGGACACTCTTTCTTGCCACGTTTTTAGAAAGCCAAAATAAACGCGCGCGTAAGGACTCGTCCCTGCATTCCCAATGTAGCGGCTGGACAGCTCTGCGCCTGCACGATTGATGTTCGTCGGGATGAATCCCGGCTCGATGATTACTACGCGAATTCCAAATGACGCAAGCTCGAGTCGCATGGCGTCGGACATCGCTTCGAGCGCGTGTTTGCTGCTGCTGTAAGGCCCCATCAGAGGATTGGAAACCTTGCCCGCAATCGAGCTCATGTTTATGATGCGGCCGCGCCGACGTTCGCGCATGTCGGGCAAAACGCGCTTCGCCATACGCACTGCGCCGAAGAAATTCGTTTCGAACTGCTTCCGCAAATCGTCCAGGGAAATCTCTTCCATCACTCCGGCAATCGCAATGCCGGCGTTGTTTACAAGGACGTCCACTCCGCTGGCGCGGCGTTCTATCTCTGCGGCTGCACGCTCCGCCGATTCGTCGTTGGTGACATCCAAGTCGAGAGTTTCAAGTGGCAGTTTGTGTTCTTCAGCAAATTGTTCCAGCCCAGCGCGCTTTTGCGAGTTACGGCCCGCTGCAAACACGCGATAACCTTCGGACGCCAACAGAATCGCTGTCGCACGCCCCAGTCCGTCAGTGCCGCCGGTAACCAGTACTGTCTTGAGTTCGCCGCTTGTTGAGGAGCCCATAACGCCACCTCATGCGATTCGTTTACGGCAACAAAGCCGGGTGAATCTGAGCGCGCGTGCTGCCAGGTCTTGAATGGTTCGTGGGTTGAGTTTGCAATATGTCGTGTAGGGCTGGTGGGTGATGGCGCGCCTTCAGATAAACGACAATCGCGACGATGCAGATAATCGCGGCTGCGAGCAGCGCCAATTTCAGCGGTCGCGACGACGGATTTTCGTCCTTCCATCCGCGCTGCGGTTTGTTCGGGTCCCCATGTTCGTCGAATTCACTCATTTTTTTTCCCACAATGTCCCGCCATTCAGCGGTCCGTCGTTTGACTCATGCTAGGCCCGTCCGTTGGGCAAGTCAAACGCACATACAGGCATCCCGCGCGCTGTTAGGGATTTCTACGGATTGAACATGGTAGAGCTTGGTGGAAGGTTTGGAATTAACTCAAGCAGGAGGGCATAGCTCAGGAGGGCATAGCTCAATGATCAAGAAAGTGAAGGGCGGGTACAAAGTACTTTCGGAAAACGGCAAGAATCTCGGTGGGCCCTACAAAACAAAGTCGCAGGCAGAGAAACGTCTCCGCCAGGTCGAGTTCTTCAAGCACAAGAAGGGTTAAAGCAACAAGGGTAGCCGCTTGGCGCACTTGCCATTGCGCCGTTGGGGCGTGTCCTCAAGGGAATATGATTTTCACATTACGCGGTGAAATTCACAGGGCGGGTCTTAAAATATAGCAAAAATAATTGGCATCCCACTTGACGTATACCGGAAAATCAGTATACTTTCCTGATGTCGGAAGACCGAGCGGGGCGCTCGGTGGCCCCGATTGACCGGTAATCTCCCTTTCGAAATAGAGGTGAGGTTGGCTACGAACACCGGATAGACAATAGTCGAGCTTCGAGCAAGTCCTTCCGACAAGGTCTGTGGAAGGAATCGCCCGGCGCTTGACGCCGGGTTTTTTATTTTCCGTCACACCTGTTTTTCGGTCGTGGCGGCTCCGCCGGGAGCGGAGAGTTTCGAAGCAATTCGGAACATAGCTCTTTGACAATTGAAGGAAGCTGGCCATTGCATACGCGATCTCAAGTTCGCGCGTGCAATGATCCGCAAGTTTTGCTCAAGTAGCGCAATGTGGAAAGGCGAACTCTCCGCACGAGCGCAAGCGCCCAGGTGCGTTTCGCAAGGGATAGCAAGGTCCCTCGCGGCGATGCTCTTCGGGTTCCCAGCGCAAGCCGGGACGTGTTAGGTGAGTTTTATGGTCAAGCTACTAAGGGCGTACGGTGGATGCCTTGGCGCCAACAGACGATGAAGGACGTGGCTAGCTGCGATAAGCCTCGGGGAGCCGCAAGCAGGCTTTGATCCGGGGATTTCCGAATGGGGAAACCCGACCAGATGAACTCTGGTTACAGCCCGCTGAATCCATAGGCGGGTATGAGTCAACCCAGGGAAGTGAACCATCTCAGTACCTGGAGGAAGAGAAATCAATCGAGATTCCGAGAGTAGCGGCGAGCGAAATCGGAACAGCCCAAACCATGGTGCTTGCACCGTGGGGTTGTAGGACCGCGTGAGTAGAGTTATCAATCCGGAGGCTAGGTGAACCTGCTGGAAAGCGGGGCCAAAGAAGGTGAAAGCCCTGTAACCGAAAGCTTACCGGACTCGAAGCGGTATCCTGAGTACCACGAGACACGTGCAATCTCGTGGGAAACCGGGGAGACCACTCTCCAAGGCTAAATACTCGTTGGCGACCGATAGTGAACAAGTACCGTGAGGGAAAGGTGAAAAGCACCCCTGCGAGGGGAGTGAAATAGAACCTGAAACCGTATGCTTACAAGCAGTCGGAGGGCTATGACACAACTTCGGTTGTGTAAATGCCTGACGGCGTGCCTCTTGCTTAATGAGCCGGCTAGTTATTCTCTCAGGCAAGGTTAAGCGTAAAGCGAGCCGAAGCGAAAGCGAGTCCGAATAGGGCGACAAGTCTGTGGGAATAGACGCGAAGCGGGATGATCTACCCTTGGCCAGGTTGAAGGCTGCTTAACCGCAGCTGGAGGACCGAACCGTTGTGAGTTGAAAATCGCTCGGATGAGCTGAGGGTAGGGGTGAAAGGCTAATCAAATTCCGTGATAGCTCGTTCTCCCCGAAATGCCTTTAGGGGCAGCCTTGCGTGATTTGCCACGGTGGTAGAGCACTGAATGGACTAGGGTCCCATCCAGGATACCGAATCCAATCAAACTCCGAATGCCGTGGACAAAAGCGCAGGAGTGAGACTACGGGGGATAAGCTCCGTGGTCGAGAGGGAAAGAACCCAGACCGCCAGCTAAGGTCCCGAACTGCAGACTAAGTGGGAAAGGACGTGTGAGCGCACAGACAGCCAGGAGGTTGGCTTAGAAGCAGCCATCCTTTAAAGAAAGCGTAACAGCTCACTGGTCAAGTGTTCACGCACCGACAATCCAACGGGGCTAAGTCTGCGACCGAAATTGCGAAATTCGAGCGGCGCGAGCCGCTCGATTTGGTAGGGGAGCATTCTGTGGTGGCAAAGGTAGATCGGAAGAACTACTGAACGCCACGGAAGAGACTCTGCCGGCATAAGTAGCGATAAACACGATGAGAACTCGTGTCGCCGAAAGTCTAAGGTTTCCTGAGGAAGGTTAATCCGCTCAGGGTTAGGCGGGTCCTAAGGTGAGGCCGAAAGGCGTAACTGATGGACAACAGGTCAACATTCCTGTCCCGCCTGGTGACGTTTGACGATGGGGTGACGCAGAAGGATAAGGGAGTCTCCTGATGGATGGAGATTGCCCAGCGTAAGCCGGTTCCCACTGGCAAATCCGTGGGGACATCAACGGTGAGGCTGGTCACGAGGCCGTTAGGCCGCAAAGTTCCTGATTTCACGCTGCCGGGAAAAACCTCTAAGGAGTCTTCCAGGTGCCCGTACCACAAACCGACACAGGTAGACGAGGTGAATATCCACAGGCGCTCGAGAGAACGCTTGCTCAGGAACTAGGCACATTAGCCCCGTAACTTCGGGAGAAGGGGCGCCATCGCAAGATGGCCGCAGTGAATCGCGCTCTGCAACTGTTTAACAAAAACACAGCTCTCTGCTAAGTCGAATACGACGTATAGGGGGTGACACCTGCCCGGTGCCGGAAGGTTAAAGCAAGGGCTTAGCCGCAAGGCGAAGGCCTGAACTGAAG
>DATFQU010000094.1:0-10456 GCA_035264005.1 Candidatus Acidiferrales bacterium | reverse complement strand
ATGAACACGTTATAGTTCCCGTTAGGCACCACGCCAGTCGACCACATGGTGGTGCTGCTCCAGTTCCCTGCACCGCCATTCCAGTTAGCGTTTGTTGGCGTCACGAGAGGCAAGGCTGGCGATTGTTTCGTTGAGGCGAGGCCTTCGCGCGCGGTCAATGCGAAGACTCCATGGTCGCTCGAGGGCAGTTCAGATGTGACGGCCGGGCTCTTGGCGCTAGCGGCCGTCTGAAAAATCGTGCGCTGGAAAGAAAACACGTGGACGGGCGGGCAGACACCAAGCACTCCGCACGAACTCCCGTTGCGTGTGAGGGCCACCTGCCAGCTGCGCGGAAGTGGTGCCGAGTTCGACGAAGTTGCCGCTGAATTGCCACGAATGTTGGGCCCGGTGGAAGTCTGCGCGAACATAGGTGAAGCAAAACAAAAGAGTGCGGCACCGAGCACAATGGCGCGCAATGTGAACATTTTCATGGCCTGCCTCCAAGCAGATTTTTGGGCCCGGTCCCTGCGAGAAACTTCGATTGCAACCCTAGGAAATGCGCGGGACGATACGCTGCTTGCCGTACTCTGTCAAGCTCCAGCACTCCCATTACGGTCGGATTACGGAAATTTCATCTTATTCGTTCGCGATCCTACGGAAGGTCGGACGATGGCTCCAACTAGGGTGCAACGGTAACACCCCGACAAGTGAGGATATCGTGCGGGCGCGCTATTCGACGCGGAGAGCTTCGACCGGATTGACAGAGGCGGCGCGGCGCGAAGGCACATAACTCGCCGCCGTGGCCGCAGCGACAAGGCCGAGAGTGACGGCGGCATAGGTGAGCGGGTCGATGGGGCTTACATGGAAAAGCAGCGATGACATCAGGCGCATAACGGCGAAGGCCGCAGCGAGACCAAAGGCGACGCCGATTCCCGTCAGTAACAATCCCTGGCGAACGAACATTCCGGTGACTTCCTTCCGCTGCGCTCCGAGCGCGATGCGAATGCCGATTTCGCGAGTGCGCTGCGAGACGGAATACGCGATGACGCCGTAAAGCCCAACCGTGCCCAGAAGGAGCGCCATAACACCCGCGATGCCGAGCATGATGAGCGTGAAAGAGGTGCGCGCGATCGAGGTTTGGTAAAGATCATCGAGGGTCTGTAGATGCGCGATGGGAGTATTGGCGTCGACCGACCATACGGTTTGGCGGATTTCGCTGAGAAATGCCTGAGAGCCAGCGCGCGGGCTGCGAATCGTAAAAGCTGGGCTGCGCTCGACGTGGAGCATGTCGCTTTCGAATTTCGCCGCCATGATGGGGAAATAAACGGAGGAGGGAGCAGGATCGCTCATTCCGTTGTAGTGGACATTGCCGACAACGCCGACAATTTCGCGCCAATCGTCGACAGTAGAGACACGGATGCGCTTGCCGATGGCGTTGGCGGGCGCACCCCAGTATTCGCGAGCGAGGCTCTCACCCACGATAGACACAGGAATCTTGCTGTAGATCTCGCTCCAGGTGAAGGTGCGCCCAGCAATCACCGGGATGCCCAGCGTCTGGAAATACTCAGGACAAACGAGGTTGAACTGGCGAAGCTTCGTAGTCTCGCCCTGGCGAGCCATGCGACCTTGCGCAACGATGGGGTCTTGCCACAGGTTTCCGTCCATCGGTACGGCGCGCGAGAAAGCGACCGACGAGACTCCAGGAAGAGCGGCAAGCTTGTCGCGAATTTGTTGTTCGACGCGAGGAACGCGTTCATCGCTGGAGATTTCCGAACTAGGAAGTTCAACGCGAAATGTTTGTGCGTTCGCCTCAACAAAGCCAGGATTGACGTGCGTCAAGGCGCGGAAGGTGCGGATCATCAGGCCGGAGCAGATGAGCAGGACAAAGGCGAGCGACACCTGGAGCGTAACCAGAAAGTTGCGCGCACGATGGCGCTCGCGGCTCTGGCTCAGAGTGCGGCCGCCCTCGCGAAGGGCTGTTCCGGCAGTCGCGCGAGCATATTTGAGAACTGGAACGGAGCCGAAGAGCAGGCTGGTGAGAATCGCGATGGCCAAGGTGAAAAGCAAGACGTGCGAATCGACGCCGATGTTATCTATACGCGGAAGGCCGGATGGGGCGAGAAAGACGAGGAACCGAATTGCCGCGTACGCGACTCCGAGGCCCAAGACGCTGCCGATGAGGCCGATGGTAAGGCTTTCGAAGAGCAACTCGCCAGCGAGGCGTGCGCGGCTGGCGCCAAGAGCGGTGCGGATGGCAAGTTCCTGCTGGCGTCCTTCGGTGCGCACCAGAAAGAGATTGGCAACATTAGCGCAGGCAATGAGTAAAACCATGCCAAGGCTGCCCATCAGGACCCAGAGAAGACTTCCAATATCACCGACGACATCGCGTTTCAAAGGGCGGAGGTTGGGACCGATGCGCGCTTTCTGGAAGAGATCAAAACTAAAACCCGGAGGCGTGGAAAAACTTCGAAGAACGATGGGGATCATGCGAGCAACGTCGGCATTGGCTTGAGCAAGAGTGACGCCGGGTTTGAGCCGAGCGAGAGCGTAGTAACTATAGCGTCCGAGGAAGGTTTTGGTGCGATCAAGCTGGTCCGGCAAGACCAAGGCTGGGTCCGGCTGGTCGAGAAAACGGAAACTCCGAGGCAGTACCCCGATGATTTGCCGTTGCTTACCGTCGACAACAATCGTGCGGCCGACAGCGGACGGACTTCCTCCGAACTTACGTTGCCAGTAGCCGTAACCGAGGAGGACTGTGAGCGGCGCACCGGGCGAATCATCGCTGCGCGAGAAGATGCGCCCGAGCGCCGGCGTGACGCCGAGAATGGAAAGGGTGCCGTCGGTAACGTTGAGGGCGCGAACCTGTTCCGGTTGTCCAGCGCCGGTGACACTGTCAGAATCGCTGTCATAAAGACCAATATCTTCGAAGGTGCGGTTCTGATCACGATAAATGAAATAGTCGGCCGGCGAGAGCTCCGCGTTATCAAGATTGACGCCCGGAGCGCTGAGCCACACGCCAATGAGCTGTTCGGGATGCGGATATGGAAGAGGTTTCAGAAGGACGCCTTCAAGAACGCTGAAGACCGCGACATTCGCGCCGACGCCGGCGGCGAGCATCAGCAAGGTGAGAAATGTAAACATGGGCGCGCGACGCAGCCTGCGGAGAACTTGCTTGAGTTGCGCTGCAAATTCCATCGGTACGCCTCCGGCGAAGCGGCGCGCAAGGGTAACTAGTGCTCCTGCACCATCCTAAGGGATTTACGCAAACGCATTGAAAAAAGTTCACAAGCGAAAACATGCGAACGAGCGAAACGGGCCAGAGGGACGGAAACTGGTTTTAGCGGGCTGCTGTGAGTTTTTTGGCTAGCGGTTTAGGAGCGGCATTCAGCCAGGCGGTGAGAACGGCGCGACGCAAAGTGGCTTGTTTTGCAGCGACGAGGAGAACGGTTGTGTTGCCCTTGCGTCCCCAGGCGCCCGCCGCTGGAACGAAAACGCCGGGCTCATCGGCGACGAAGACTTCCTGTTGGTCAGGAGTGAGCTTTACCATCGCCCATTTTTTGTCCGGATAACCGAGCGTTGCGAAAACCTTTCCCTGGACGCGAAAGTCGGGATGGTTCATATGTGCGGACTCAACCGTTTCCGGGAACGCGAGGGCCAAGCGGCGGAATTGAGCAGGCGTGACAGGCATTTTCCTGAACGCGAAGCGTCATCCTATCATGCGGAAGGTGATTTGCGGATCACAACAGCGGCCGGGCGGGGTACGAGATATGTCAATTCGCTAGTGAAAAGACGCATTTCCGCGCTGGAAACGCGACAATGAGCGTTTAGGATTTTCGTAAAATTTCGCCGTATGTTACGCTTGTCGTTGCGAGTTTGTGGGGATTCCGCACAGATTGAATCCTGCCGAAGTAAATTGGCGTTTGGCGGCATGGTGGCGGCTGCGTTGGAGTGGATTATGCGAACCGGATTACGAGGATAGAATGGGATCAAGTTTTTCGTGGATGATCGGCGGGCCGCAAGGAAGCGGCTTGAATGTGAGCGCAGAAATTTTTGCGAAGGCCCTGAGCCGGTCGGGCTACTACGTTTTCGGGCAGATCGAATACCACTCGAACATTAAAGGTAAACACAGCGCTTACAAGCTGCGCATCTCCGACGAGATTGTCGCGTCCCACCGCGAACAGGTGCATCTGCTTTCGTCCCTGGACGAAGAAACGCTTGTCGGCGACCTCTACCATGAGTTCCCTGCTCATCGCGGACATGTGCAGGAGGTCGCCCCGGGCGGCGCGATTTTGTACGATGTGGAACAGAAGCGATTTGCCGAAACGATCCAACGAAAAGACATTCTTCTGTGGGAGATGCCCTACGCTGAGTTGCTCGACCGCGCGCTGACCGAAGCAGGCAAGCCGGGACAGGCGCGCGCGTATCGAATTATGACCAATACGCTGGCGCTGGGCGCGTCGGCGGGCGCGGTGGAATTCGATTTTGAGCCGGTGGCAGCGGCGATTCGCGACAGCTTTGGCGCGAAGGCAGGAAAAGTCGCGGATTTGAACGTCAACGCCGCGCGATACGCGTACGAATATGCGAAAGAGAAATTCGCGCACCAACTGAAATTCTCCCTGCCGCAGGCGCCGCAGAAGCGTGAGCAGATTCTGGTGAAAGGAACGCAAGCCGTTGGCATGGCGAAAATCAAGGCCGGCTGCGGATTGCAAACGTACTACCCGATTTCGCCGGCAACGGATGAGAGCGTTTATCTGGAAGGCTATCAGAGCGAACAGAATCTCGTAGTGCTGCAGACAGAAGACGAAGTTTCGGCGATTGATGCCGCAGTGATGGGAGCGCATGGCGGAGTGCGCGCGTCGACGTCGACTTCAGGGCCGGGCTTTGCGCTCATGCCGGAAGGACTTGGATTTGCGGCGATTACCGAAGCGCCGGGGCCGGTGGTGATGCTCTATCAGCGCGGCGGGCCGTCGACGGGACTGCCGACGCGGCAGGAGCAGGGCGATTTGCTCTTCGCGCTACACGCAGGACAGGGGGATATTCCCCGCATCGTGATGGCGCCGGGAGATATTGAGGAATGTTTCTACGACACGTTTGACGCGTTCAATTACGCGGACCGTTATCAGGTTCCGGTGATCGTTCTCGTGGATAAGCATCTGGCGAGTTGTTACCAAACGCTGCCGCCGTTTAAGACTTCCCATTTGAAGATTGATCGTGGGATGGTGAAACCGGCGAACACGAACGGCGATTATCACCGCTATGCGTTTACCAAGAATGGAGTGAGCCCTCGCTCGGTGCCGGGGCAGGCGGGCGGAGTTTTCTGGTCGACTTCTGACGAGCACGATCCGCGCGGGCACATCACGGAAGGCATCGGCAACCGGCTGGCGATGATGGAAAAGCGCATGGGCAAGGTAGGGATTGCAGCGCATGAAATTCCAGACGGCAAAAAGTACAGATATTTCGGGCCGGCCGCGTCGGGGGAAATCCCTGTGCTCGCGGTATGCTGGGGTTCAACGAAGGGCGCGATGCACGACGCGCTGCATCGCGCGGACCCGCACCATACACGCTACGCGTCGTTGCATATTCGCATGATGAATCCGTTCCCGGTCGAGCCGGTGAAAAACATTTTGGCGCGGGCAGAGCGCATCGTCTGCTTCGATGGAAATTATTCGGGGCAATTAGCGCAGGTGATTCGAGCGGATACGGGCATTTCGATTCAGCATCGCGTGGTGAAGTACGACGGGCGGCCATTTTCCGAGGATGAAATTATGGTGGCGCTTGAAGCGGCCCAAGGGGACGCGCCGGAGCGGCTGGTGATTTCGCAAGGGCGGGTGGTTGAAGCTGGGTACGGTAATCGCGAGTTCGACGAAATGCTGGAACTGCGCGGCAGCAATCCGAAAATGCTCGCGCCGATGGTGCCGTTGCCGCCGGGGTATAACCGATAGTGAGAAACAGTGGTCAGTGGTCAGTGGTCAGTGGTCAGTGGTCAGTGGTCAGTGGCGAGCAAAGGCCGCGAGGAGGAACCGATGCTGACGTACAAGGAGATTCAGAGGGCGGTTGGGCAGGTGCTATCAGTCCGTCCCAGCAGCGTCAAGACATGCTGGATAGCTGACGTGAAGCGTGAAATGGGCCTTACTCGCGGCATCGCGCCCAACACTGGCCAGGGCGTCGGTGCTCCGACGTGTCCCGAAAAGTACAAGCGCGAAATAAAGAAAGTTCTCTCTTAATTGGAAGGATTGCGGATGAGCACGGTTACACCGGACATCAAAAATTTGCAGGCCGCGGACTTCAAGAGCGACATCCATAACGATTGGTGCCCGGGATGCGGCGATTTCGGAGTCGTGTCCGCGGTGCAGATGGCGCTGGCGAAACTGCAAGTGCCTCCGCATCGCGTTGCGGTGATTAGCGGAATCGGATGCGCGGGAAAAACGGCGCACTACATGAACACGTATTCGTTTCATACGCTGCACGGGCGCGTGATGCCGTCTGTAACCGCGATGAAACTGGCGAATCACGATTTGACGGTGATCGGAGTGGGCGGCGACGGCGACGCGTACGGAATCGGCGGCGGACACTTTGTCGCAGGCGGCCGACGAAATCTCGACATCACTTATGTGGTGATGAACAACGACGTGTACGCGCTCACAAAGGGTCAGGCTTCTCCGACGATTGCGAAAGGGCAGAAAACGAAGTCGATGTCGGAAGCGTCGATCATGGACGCGATCAATCCGATCCTTCTGGCGCTCGCATGCGGATATACATTCGTCGCGCGAGGGTACGCGCTCGATACGAAATATTTGTCGGAGATTATCGCGCAGGCGATCCAACATCGTGGAAGCGCGCTGGTGGACGTGTTGCAAACTTGTCCGACGTACAACGATCTGCACACAAAGGGATTTTATGCGGGGCAGATCGAAGGGCAGCCGCGGCTGTACCGGCTGGACCAGACCGGCTACGACCCTGTAGTTCACAATCCGGACGACGCGGTGGAAATTGCGCAGAAAAAAGCGCAGGCGCTGCTGAAGTCTCAAGAGCCGGGCGGTCGAATTCCGCTCGGCGTTTATTACAAGTTGGATGTTCCCACCTACGAAGATCACTTGAAGGCGAAAATTCCCGGCTTGCAGGAAAAGCCTCTCGCTGAGCTGGATCTGTACCACCGCGACATCACGGCGAACCTGGAAGAGTTGAAATAACGCTCTGCGGTTACAATCGCAGAATGAAAACCACCTACCGCTGCATTGCTGTATTTGGCTTCCTTTGTTTCGCCGGGCCGACGTACGCGCAGATGCAAAGCCTCACCGCGAAAGACACGTGGTCTTCCGCAAAACTTTCGACTCAGGAGATTCATCAGATCACTGCAGCCGTGGAAGACTCCGCGTTTGATACTCCCGATTCGTGGGAGGGTGAGCTTCGCGTCAGGCGTGTTGATCTGGGCGGCAGCCCGGGGATCGTCGCGCAAGGCACAAAGCTGTTGTGCGGAGGAACGGGGAATTGCCAGATATTCGTTCTGCGAAAAACGAACGACAAGTGGCTTTCGCTATTCAAGGCTGATGCGCCAATCGGCGATGGCTTTCAGCTGGGCCGGTCGTTAACACACGGTATCAAGGACCTGACCGTGACGATGAACTCCAGCGCCGCGAAAAGCGGACACACGGTATACAAGTTCGACGGCCAGTTCTACCAAAAAGCGCCGTAAGCACGCGCCTTCAACGTGGTAGTGTTGGATCGTTGATGATTCTTCTCGACCAAGCAGGCGCCGGGGCCAGCAGATCAGAATTCTTCTTGCCCTCACGAGGACAGGAAGTTTTTGTCGAGCACTTCTGGGCCCAGCAAGCTTCTTCGAGCGCCCTAGGGCGTTCCTGGCGGATAGTTCCTGACGCAAATCCACATGTCATTTTTGTACTTTCACGCGAGAACTCTCGAAGGGTTCGAGCGCGCTGCACTATCGTCGGACCACGCTCTCGCTTCGCGGACGTGTCGATGGCCAATCGGATTCTTACATGCGGGGCGCGTTTGCGCCCGGGCGCTTTGCCTTTGCTTACCCGTCTCCCGGCGTCGGATTTCACCGACCGTTCCGCGCCCCTGGAAGATGTTTTCGGAGCGCGTGGCAGATTATTGATGGAGCAGTTGGCGGGCATTAAGTCTCCAATCCGAGCCATTACTATAATTGGCGATTTTCTCAGCCGCGAATTCGCCTGCCAAAGTTACCTGCCGCAGCTGCCTCTAACCCAGGGGAATCGGGTCGACGAAATGGCTGCACAACTCGGAATGCCGACTAGGACGCTGCATTCTCGACTAATGCAGCACGTCGGACTTTCGCCCAAGCATCTGCTTCGAGTCGCGCGCCTCCACCGGACACTCGCAATTGCTCAAAATCGTCCCCTTTCGTGGGCGCAAGTTGCGGCGCTGGGCGGTTTCGCCGATCAAGCCCATATGATCCGGGAGTTTCGCGATCTCCTCGGCGAATCGCCCACGACCTGGAACCGCCGCTCCTCTTCTGCCGATTTGTTCAAGACAACGACGCTGACCGTAAATTAAAGTGCCCCTGAACAGAAAGGCTCAGTAAGGCACACTTGCTCACACGTGGATGGCTCTGGCGATCGGTTTTGCAATTT
Source organism: Candidatus Acidiferrales bacterium (assembly GCA_035264005.1). Lineage (GTDB taxonomy): Bacteria > Acidobacteriota > Terriglobia > Acidiferrales > UBA7541 > DAHUXN01. The sequence continues at coordinate 1,865 of DATFQU010000094.1, read as the reverse complement.
TCAGTTTGCGTGATATTCGCGGCAAGCATACGCGCAGGCGGCGCTGCAATTCAAAGATCGCCGCACTCATCTGAACCGGCTACCGCTCAACGTGATCCCGCCGAAGCCGGGGATTCGCTGGCTACCGAGGAAGCCCGCGTTTTCGTGTTTCGAGACAATTTCTGGGTCAATTTGCACCACTTCCTGCGGGCTGAGTCTCGTCGGTACATGCTCGAAATTCCCCTCGGATTATCTCTCTCAACCCTGGAGGCGGACGAGCGGACCGCATGGCAAGCATCGCTGGATGCCTACGCAGATCTAGCAACACGGAGCTTCGCCTTTGATGAGGCCCTGGCGCAGATCGACAACACGCTGACAATGCTGTCAGGGCCTACACTCAACACGAGCGCAATTGATCCTAAATTCGTTGTGGCGTTGAATCGCGCGGCGCCGATCTATCGTCGTTATCGATGGAGCCAGGATCACCTGGAGAATCAGCAGTGGATCGCGGCGCACGCGGCCTTGATCACAGAGCGCGGAGCGGCAACCAGAGCCGCCATTGGCAACGTCTTTCATATAACGCCCCCTAAGGGCCCTATACTCGTGGATGTAGTCGCCGACGTAGGTCCGAACCTCGCATACACAACTCAGGGCGCAGTCGGCTTCTCCGGACATACATTTATCTCTCCCAAGGCAAATTCAAACTCAGACGTCGCGCTTGACACGATCTGCCACGAGACTTCACATACGATGGACGACCAGATCATAGCCGTCATTGCTGGTGAAGCTACTCGGCAGCACGTCAAAATTCCGTCTGATATGTGGCATGCGATCACGCTCTACACAACATATCAGCTCGTGCGCCGTGAGCGAGGGAGAACCAGCGACGATCCTAGCTATGCACCAAACCGCGCGTTCGCTGGCCAGTTTGAGCAAGGCGCTTGGCCAACAATTTTCGCCGACTTGCAGACGTATTGGCTGCCGTACCTGGAGGGACATGGAAATTTAGATGAAGCGCTGGCAGCCGTTGTAAGAAACGCGCCGCGCTAAATTGGGGTGGTAGGCGGCATCAGACACACCTGAAGCGAATTGATGTCACTTGTAATACTTTCCAGGAGGCAGATTTGGTCAGACACAGATGGCAGCGGCAATTGGCTTTGGTCTTCGTGGTCTGCGTGGCGCTCGCGATTGGGCCGGCCGATGGCGCAACGGCTCGAAAATCACGGCATTTACAAGAATCATCGAGAACGGCCCCTCTTTTCGACTTTCACAGCAACTTCTGGGTGAATCTACATCAGGTTCTATTTCATGAAGCCTTGCTGCGCGCGGGAAAGCCGGACCGGCGCTTGCAAAGTAATACGCCACTCACGGATCCGCAGATGACCGAGCAGGAAAAAGCAGACTGGAATGCCGCGGTTGCTTTCTACACAAAGACATTTGGAACGCGACGAGAGCTGTTCGACGAAGAGATGGTGCGGATCAATACCGAGCTGGCAAAGCAGGCAGACGACGGAACCGAGCTCAGCGCTGTTGGTTTGCCGTCAGAATTGATTACAGTGTTGCGAAACGCCGCGCCGATTTATCGCAAGCATTGGTGGGCGGCTCATAACAAATCGAACGAGGACTGGATCGCGTCGCAAAATGCGAGAGTCAAAACGCTGGGGCCGCAGATTGCCGCGGCGGTGGAAAAGGACTTACATCAGCAATGGCCTGCGGCGCCGCTTCGCGTGGACGTTTGCTTCTACGTCCCGGAAATCGGGCATGCCTATACGACCGATGGCCCTCCGCCGCATACAACTTTCTCGAGCAGCGGCACACAATTGCAAGGTCTTAGCGGATTCGAGACACTTTTTCACGAGGCCTCGCACAGTTTTGCTGACACGATG
>DATFQU010000093.1:0-32705 GCA_035264005.1 Candidatus Acidiferrales bacterium | reverse complement strand
TGATTCTCCATCACCATGAGAGTTTCGATGGTAAGGGATACCCCGGCGGCCTCAAAGGCGATGAAATCCCGGTAGGTTCGCGGATCGTGTCGGTGATCGATTCTTTCGACGCTATGGTTTCCACGCGTCCCTATCGGAATGGTTTGCCGTTCGAAGAAGCGGAGCGACGCTTGCTGGAGGCGTGCGGCAGCCAATTTGACCCTGTGATCGTTCAACATTTCCTGCCCCTTGCCCGCAAGGAAATGCCGGCTGTCTTTGCCGCTGCAGGTACTTCGATCACGATGGCTCTGTAGGATTTCTCAGCGCAACTGCCTAATGGTTCAAGAAGAAGACCATAGGTTGGGTGTCTGACGGAACGGAGGAAATAGCTCGAATCTGCGTCGGCGAGACCAGGTAAAAGACAAACTGCGAAGGAAGTTGTTGAGGGGAACCAAAGCTCATCGAACCGCTGCCGCTTGTTGCCACGGTGTAACTTCCGGATGCAGTCAGAATCAGGTTCAAAGTATCGTTGCCAGTAGTTTCGTTGACTTTTCCGGAGATGCTCGATACCCCATCCGAAACGATTGATCCAGCGAAATCATTCGTCGCATTGCCTCCCGCCCAAGGCGACCCAACCAAAGGCGGACCGAAACTGAAGTAGCTGTCGAAAGATGCGGCAGCAAATGGTCCGGGCGACTGAGCTTCAGCCAAGCCCGACGACGCTGCGGAATCCTGCCCAATAAGAAATCCAAAGTTCGGAGAAACGAGGTAGAGAGCAGCCATCTGATTGCCTAAACCATTGATCGAAACGCGTCCGTTGGAAGCGGCCGTATAACTTCCGTTGGCGTTGGTCGCTGTGATCGAGCCTCCATCATTGCCATTTATCGCTGCATTGATGCCGCCTGAACCGTTTCCAGTGAGTTGGGCGAGCAACACACTGGATTTTCCGGAACTGTCCTGTCCAGTAGTCGTGACGATGCTGGCGCCCGTCAGAGACGTCGCATCGAAGGATGCCTGGGTCTGTAGTATCGCCTCGCCGACTGTCATCGGATGCGATGCGTCAAGCGGATCGAATCCCATGAAAAGCACATCGGAAGGAGTAATCATGTAGATGACGAAATTGAGTGAGTCTCCGCCCGGAATCGCAATTGACGCATTCCCGCGTCCGTTTTGTGCGAGGAGGAACGCTCCCGTCACGCCCGTAATGTTTGTGCCCACCGTCCCGGCGTCATCGGTGTCCACGTTACCGTTCTTAAGGAGACCGGTGCCGTCCGCTTGGAAGACGCCAGCGAAGGCAGCCCGCTTGTTGCTGGAATCAATCCCTGCCAGCTGAAACGCGTAATTGCCGTTGAAGTTTGCGTTGACGAAATTGGGTGTCACGGTCGGCAATTTCCGCAGAATTCCCGTGCCGCGAGTGCCAGTTGACGTTGTGTCAGCTTCGATGAATTGACCATCGCCATTACCGTCGAGGGCCATAACGTACCGGTAGGAGATCGCGTTGACGGTCAGGGTCATCGTACCCTGTCCGTTAGGAGTCATCGCGTAAGCGCCCCCAATCGCATTACCTTGTGTCGGCCCGGGACCATTGTCCTGCGTGGTGTTGGCGGCATCGTGGTTGTTGCTGTCCTCGACACCTTCAATGAAGCCTGTTCCGCTTGCAGTGAAAGTTCCGCCAAAGACAACCGGCCCGTTTGGATTGAAACCTCCGAAGACGAAGGCGTATTGGCCCTTAAGCAGCCCGTTGTTGTCCGTGGCAGCGATCACGGGAATCGTGAACGTGGCAGAGGCAGTTGCTGCAGGGCTCTCGGAATCCGTAACCTGAACCGTGAAGGTGTTGGTCGAAACGCCAGTCGCGATTCCAGAAATCGTACCCGTCGAAGCGTTCAGCGACATTCCCGAAGGCAATATTCCATTCGTGAGCGTCCAATTGAACGGGCCGATTCCGCCCGTCGTGAGAATCGTTTGACTGTACAGGTTCGCAGTTTCCGCCTGAGGCAGGGTAGTCGTCACAATGGAGAGTGTCCCCGGCGGCCCAACCGTAATACTCAGCGATTGCGTCGCAGTTTGCGAGTGATTGTTCGGCGGCAGGAGGGCGGAGTCGGTGACCTGAACGGTAAAGGTAAAGGGGGAACCACTCTGGGTGGTCGGCGTACCCGAGATTTGGCCGGTCATTGGAGCTAGGGTCAAGCCCGGTGGCAACGAGCCGGAGGAGATGCTCCACATGAGTGGCGGAACACCGCCGGAGGCCTGGAGCGCGGCATTATAAGGGGTGCCCTGAGCTGCGTTGGCAAGGGAAGTTGTAGCCACGGACAGTGCTGGCGCGGGCGAAACCGATAGCGTATAAGCCTGCGATGCAGTCAAAGGCGGGCTTCCCTGGTCTGTGACCGTCAAAGTGAAGTTAAATGTGCCGCCGTCCGCAGTCGTCCGACCAGTGATAAAACCGTTGGTGTTCAGGTTCAGGCCGGGAGGAAGCGTACCCGAAGAGACGCTGAACACAAGAGGGGCCACACCACCATTTGCGATGACCTGCTGCCTGTAATCGGCACCATTCAAGACACCCGGCAACGTTGTGGTAGAAATCGTGGGCGCGGGGCTCACAGCTATGTTCAGCTGGGCAAAGACACGATTATTCGCGTTGGATGTGGCGGTGAGCGTGACAGTGAGCAAATTTGGCTCAGACTTTGGCGCTTGATAAGTCACCGCGCTGGTCGTGCTGTTTACGAAAGTCCCGCACGCCGCTCCTTTACAATGACCGCCGGAGAGGCTCCACGTCACTCCGGCGTTGGAAGTGTCATTGGGCACAAAAGCCGTGAAGGAGATGGATTGATTCTGGTCGACGGCCTGATTTCCGCTAGGATTAAGCACTACAACAAGCCCGGAAGGCGCTCCTCCACAGCCGGAAATCAAAATGGCCAGCAATAACAGCAAGCCAAATCGGCCGGGCATTTGTGCGCGCCGCATCACTGCAGAAGAGTCGTAGCCACACTTCATCGATTCAGCGATCGTCCTTCACGAAATTAGAGTCCGCCGGAACGGTCATTCCGGCAGTCCGGCACACACACTCTGAAGCCCCGGCTCCGAAGCAAACAAGTTGAATAACAAAACGTCCCCGCAGTGTCAACGCGCATGTTGGCACAGGCTCCGGCATTCAATTGGGCGGAGACGCCTTCCCTTTGGGGAGAATAACGGCCGACTGTCACAGCGTTCTGGATGCGCCGACAAGAGCTGATGTTGCCCGTGAGAGTATCCAGCAAAGTCCGCTAAACAAGAAATTGGACTCTTACGCCATTCCGTTAGACTGTCGTCGTGAGCCACGGTGCCCGGCAGTTGATCTTCCTGATGCTTTTCCGCCTCACGCGGAGCTTCTCGGCAGGAATCATCATTCTGGTATTTCCGTATTACGTTCTTGAAAATCTTCATTACAGCGCGAGTGTGCTAGGGCTGCTTTACATGGCTGCCACGCTCTCGACAGCCGGATTTGCGTTGCTGTTTGGATTCTTGACGGATCTTTGGGGACGCAAGGGAACTCTTTTTCTTGCTGGCGTGTTACTCCCGGCCGGCGCATTTCTCGTTTTTGCGTCTGCCAGGCTGCCGATGCTGTTTATCGGAGCAATGCTAGGGGGATTCTCAGCGACGGGTTCGCGCGCGGCGGGCAGCGTCGGGGGAGCGGCGCAGCCGATTCAAAGCGCGGTCATCGCCGAATTCACGACACTGCATAACCGGACCTTCTGGTTCTCGGTGTTCACGTTTCTGAGTGGCGTCATTGGCGGTGCGGGAATGCTCGCTGCCAGGCTCTTCGACGCGCGCGACGCCATCCTCTGGGCGGCTGTGATCAGCGCGGCCGGATTGGTTTTCCTCGCGTTCGTGAATCCGGTAGATAATCCAGGAGAGCTCGGGCGACTAAAAAGCAGAATAGTCATCGGCAAGTTTTCCTTAACTGCAGCGGTAAATGGCCTTTCGCAGGGATTAATCATGCCATTTCTGATTCCATTTTTTGCGCTCGTCTATCACACTCCGCAAGCGAAGATGTCGCTTTACGGATTCGGCAGTGAAATGGTCGCGGCGGTTGCAATCTTGCTGGCGCCAGCAGTTGAAAAACGACTCGGATTCGTCAAAGGCATTGCCCTAACGCGAGGAATTGGTGCCGTATTGCTATTGCTCCTGCCACTCACACGGATATTCACGCTCGCTCTTATCGTGTACCTGTTCACTCCGGCGTTGAGAATTCTCGCTGTGCCGGTCCAGCAGACGGCGCTGACGGCGATGGTCAATGAAACTGAAATGGGCCGCGCGTTGGCAATGAATCAAGTAGCGCGGCTTGCGACTTCGGCGGGGGCTGTGGCGTTCACTGGATATATGTTCGACCTTTCGGAGATCGCCCTGCCGTTCTACGGATATGTTGTTCTGACGTGCCTGAGCGTGTCGCTTTATTTTCGGTTTTTTGGAGCGAAGCCTGAACTCAGTCCCGAGTGAGGTGAAGGAAGGATTTTAGTCCGTTGCGACCGGCGCTTCGCCTTCCCATCGCGCAACAACGACCGTAGCCAGGCAGTTACCCACAACGTTGACCACCGTCCGCACCATATCCATCAAAGCATCCACGCCAAATAACAAGTAAAACGGTTCCATCGGCAAATGCATTGAGACCGCCGCTGCAAGAACGATCACAAGCCCGGCGCGCGCCACGCCTGCGGTACCTTTGCTGCTCAGAAGAAGTGTCATCAGCAAAACAAACTGCTGCCCGAATCCTAGATGCACGCCGGCAACCTGCGCCATGAAGATCACCGCCAGCGATTCATAAAGGCTGGAGCCTGCGAGGTTGAAGCTGTAGCCCGTCGGCATCACGAACGCGACGATTCCGCGAGGTATCCCGAATTTCTCAAGCTCTTCCATCGCGCTCGGCAGTGCCGCCTCGGAACTGCTGGTACCAAACGCGATCGTGGTCGGCTCTGCAATCGCGCGGAGAAATTTTCCCAGCGGGATCCGCGCCATCAATGCAATTGGCAAAAGCACGAGCAAAGTAAAAGCAATCAGCGCGACATACAGAGTCGCCAGCAGCTTCAGCAACGGCAGCATCACGCTCAGACCCATGTGGCCTGTCGTGTAGGCAATTGCGCCAAATACGCCCAGCGGTGCCGTGTACATCACGATGTTCGTGAACTTGAACATTACCTCGGAAAGGCTTTCGGCAAACGCGACCATCGGCCGTCGCTTGGGCTCTTTCACCAGTGCGAGGCCAATCGCGAACAAAATACTGAAGACAACAACCTGGAGGATTTGCCCGTCGGCTACAGACTTGGCGATGTTTTCCGGAAAGACATTGAGAATGAGTTGGCTCGTCGACTGCGAAGCTGAGGGTAAGGCCTGCTGGTTTACCTGCTGTGATAAATGAACGCCAACTCCGGCATGGCTGATATTGATTGCAATCAGGCCGATAATCAGTGCAATCGTCGAGACAATTTCAAAATAGATCAGCGCCTTGATGGCCATGCGCCCGACTTTCTTGAGTTCCGCATGGCCGGCGATGCCAACGACTAGAGTGCCAAACAGCAGTGGCGCGATGATGACTTTAATGAGCCGCAGAAAAATCGAGCCGAAGATCTGGCATTTAACAGCCGTCGCGGGCGCGTCATATCCGAGTTCAGCCCCGGCAAACAAGCCCACAAGAATCCACAAGGTCAGCGAGCGGCGCACAGTCGCATAAATCGCCAGGAGTAGGATCGCCAGCCAGCGAATCACCTCAAGCGACCTAGGCGCTATGTGCAGAATGCCTGCGTGATTCACCAGTGAAAGGGCCACAGCCACCGTGCAGACGGCCAAGAATGCGAGGAGCAGGCGCTGTTTCATCATTGGCGGCGAACCTTAATGCTTCTGCAAGCCGCAAGTCAACGATTGAAATCGAACACCTGCCCGCAAAAACCAGGCAACCTTATTTCAGGGAATAGATTCTCTCGGATGTAATACCTGCATCGTTTGTAAAAACACGTTTTCTTTTCAGCAAGGACACTTGGCGTTCAGGCGTGAATTTAGTATAAAAGGCGGTTCGCTTAATAGTGAGGTAACGTGCGCGGCTTTCGATACGTTTGGCCTGTGCGAGCGTTGGAGGAAACGGATTGATAGAAGTTCAAGACTTAACGAAATCATACGGCGACAAAACGGCAGTCGATCACATCACTTTTTCGGTAAACAAAGGCGAAATCCTCGGATTTCTTGGCCCGAACGGCGCGGGCAAAACGACTACCATGCGCGTGCTGACGGGCTATCTGCCTGCAACACAAGGGACTGCCAAGGTCGCTGGCTTCGACGTCTTTAACGACTCGATGGAAGTCCGCCGCAGAATTGGTTATCTGCCGGAAACCCCGCCGCTTTACTTCGACATGACCGTGTCCGGCTATCTGGACTTCGTAGCGCGCATAAAGAACGTGCCCGTCGAAAAGCGAGCGCAAAGAGTGGAATCGGCCATGGAGATGGCCGGCCTCGCGGAACAACGCGATCAGCTCATCAAGCGGCTCTCCCGCGGATTCAAGCAGCGCGTCGGTCTTGCCCAAGCGATCGTGCATGATCCGGACGTAATTATCCTCGACGAGCCGACCGTCGGTCTGGACCCCAAGCAAATCATCGAAGTGCGTCATCTGATCAAAGGTCTCGCCGGCAGCCACACAATTATTCTGTCAACCCACATCCTGCCGGAAGTCAGCATGACCTGCGACCGCGTGGTCATCATCAATCACGGAAAAATCGTCGCGGTGGATACTCCAGAGAATCTGACTCTGCAGTTGAAGGGCGGCGAACGAATCCGCATAGTGGCTCAAGCGCCGGAACAGTCGCTGCGCGACACTCTGCAGAAAATCCCGGGTGCGCAGCGCGTTCAAATTGAGTCGATGGGTTCAAGCGGCCGCATGGTTGCTACGGTGGAAGCGAGCCAGGGGCAGGATCTTCGCAGCCAGATTGCTGCAACGATCGTGGGACAAGGCTGGCCGTTGTATGAGCTGCGCGGACAAAACCTCAGCTTGGAGGACATTTTCTTGCAGCTTACAACGGAAGATCCAGCGCAGAAGAAACCAGAGGAGTCAAAGTAAGTATGCGCGGCCTTTACGCAATTTATAAGAAGGAAATGAACCATTACTTCGTATCGCCGGTGGCCTACGTAGTCGTTTGCATTTTTCTTGTGCTCGCAGGCGTCTTTTTCAACTACATCATGAGCCAGGTCATCCGCTATTCGTTCGAAGCCGGAATGGAAAGCATGCAGATGGGCGGCGCTGGTATGAATATCGACGTCCCCAGCATGGTCCTGCGTGGATTCCTCAGCATCCTGGGCACGATCGTCCTTTTTTTGACTCCACTGCTCACCATGGGCGTCTATTCCGAGGAGCGAAAGCGCGGAACGATGGAGCTTCTGATGACTTCGCCCATCACGGATGCCGACATCGTGCTTGGAAAATTCCTGGCTTCGTTCAGCCTGCTCGTAATCATGCTTTTGCCGACTGTTTTTTATGTGATTTATATGTTCGCGCATAGCGCGCCGGCACCACCGTGGAAGTTGATCGGCGGAGGCTATCTCGGTGTTTTGCTTCTTGGCGGAATGCTTCTGGCGCTGGGTTCATTTCTGTCTTCACTAACGGAAAACCAGATCGTCTCCGGCGTGCTGATTTTCGGTCTTTCCTTGCTTCTTTGGCTACTCGATATTCTTACTCAGGGCGGCAACAGCGCCTTCGCGAAATCTCTGCAGTATGGCGCCGTCTTACAGCACTATGACCCATTTATACGAGGCATTGTGGACACGACCGGTCTGGTCTTCTTTGGCTCCTGGATCTTTCTGGGAATTTTCTTGACGATGCGCTCGATAGAATCCATGCGCTGGAGGCGCGCGTGAAACTTTTGAAGAACGAGGAGAAGGCCCAGCTCAGATGACATTCAAGCGCAAGGAATTTGTCCCGCTCGCGGGCGCGATCGGTTTAGCTCTTCTTATTCTCGGCTACGTTCGTTACTCAGTAACCGAGGAGCTGCAACTCCCGACGAAAATTGTGCTGATCGTGGGCGGCGTGTTGATTCTGGCATGGCTTGTTCTCGGATTCCGCAACTTGCTGGGATTCTTCTCGAAACGCTCCTCAAAACTGGGAACCAACACAACCGTCCTCGTCATAGCTGTGCTCGCCATACTTGTATTTCTCAACTATCTTGGCGACCGCCATCATAAGACATTCGATTTGACGAGCCAGAAACTCTACACACTTTCTGACCAAAGCAAGAAGATCGTCGGCCCGATTCGCGCCGACGTGCAGGTCTACATGTTCGCAAGGTCAGCCGGCCCGGAAGAGCAGCAAGTCCAGGCGATGAAAGACCAGATGGCGGAATACACGGACGAAAACCATCACATTCATTTCACGGCGATTGACCCGCAGGAAAAGCCCGGTCTTGCCAAGCAATACGGCGTGACCAGGATGGGCGAAGTTGTCGTGGTGAACGGAACGCACATCGAACACGTGCAAGACACAACTGAAGGAGACATCACTTCGGCGATTTTGAAGGCAACTTCCACGACTGTCAGAACTGTGTGTTTCATTGAAGGCCATGGAGAGAAATCCATCGACGCGAGCGACGGGAAAGGCTTCAGTCGAGTTTCCGCGGAACTGCAGAAAGAGAATTACCAGGTGAAGTCCGTCAACTTGGTTACCACAGGAAGCGTGCCGTCCGATTGCAGCGTTCTCATCGACGCGGGCCCGACGAAGCCATTCTTCGCCCAAGAAGCCCAGATGGTCGAAAAGTACCTCGATGGTGGCGGAAAGGCGATGTTTCTCCTCGATCCCGGTATGGATCCGCAACTTGGCATAGTGATGCAGGCGTGGAACATCAACGTCGGCGATGATTACGTCATTGACGTGAGCGGAGTTGGGCGCTTGCTGGGCGCGGGCCCGGCGATTCCGCTCGTCATCAACTATGGAGAGAACCCCATCGTGCGCGATTTTAAAGGCTCGATGACCTTTTTCCCTCTCGCTCGCACCGTTGCCGTCGCGGATAGTTCGAAATCCTCGCCGCAGGCGACCGAGCTTCTCAAAACCTCTGCGGCGAGCTTCACGGTAGCCAGCCTCGGCAACGGCACCGTGAAATACGATCCGAAGAAAGATCAGCGCGGGCCGCTTTCGCTCGGCGTGGCGGCGGAGAACAGCGCAGGAAAGGACGACCCGCGGCTCGTGGTCATCGGCAACTCTGAATTCGCGTCGAATCAATGGGAAGACCAGCAGCGCAACGGAGATCTCTTTTTCAATAGCGTCAACTGGCTTACAGCAGAATCAAACCTCATTTCGATTCGTCCAAAGGAAGCGGCAAATCGCCGCGTCACGCTGACCGAAGCACAGGAACGCGAAGTGCAGTGGCTCAGCACGGTTTTCGTGCCGCTTTTTGTGGTCGTTATCGGAATCATCGTGTGGGTGAAACGCCGCTAGTCGGGCCATGAAGAAAAGCACACTGATCGTTGTAATTGTCGCTCTTGCCCTGGCCGCTTTCGTTTATTTCTACGACAGCAAGCACACTCCAAAGACAACCGCTTCCGAAGACACGTCGAAGCCTGCGTTTTCGGTCAAGTCGGACGACATTTCGTCTGTGACGATTCACAACGCCGCACAGACGGTTTCGCTTTCGAAGAAGGGAACTGACTGGGACTTGACCCAGCCAGTCCAAACGCGCGCCGACCAAACCACCGTTGGCGGCCTTATCAGCGACCTGAGCAGCTTGCAAATCCAGCGTTCGTTTGTTCCCACAGACAATCTCTCGAAATACGGACTCGCTAATGCTGGGGTCAAGATTGAATTTCGGGACAAGAAAGGCGCGTCGCACTCCGTTGATCTCGGTGATAAGGATTTCTCCAACAGTTCCGTCTACGCTCTTGTCGACAGCTCGAAGCAAGTTGATTTGTTATCCACATCGCTTCTCGACGACGCGACCAAGCCCATCTCTCAACTGCGAGACCGTTCGATGATCGAGTTGAACAGCGCTGAAGTGACCGGAATTACCTTGGACGATTCAAACGGCCGTGTAACCGCGACCAAGGTAAAGGCCGGCTGGGAGATAACCAATCCGCGCCAAACCCTCGCCGACTCCAGTACCGTTGACGCGCTCGTCAGCTCGCTTTCGAGCAGCAAGTTCACCGACGTGGTTAGCGAAACGTCAACGGACCTCGCCAAATATGGATTGGCCCACCCCACGGTCACGCTGTACGTCAGCGCCCAAGGAGGCCAACAGTTTCATCTGCTCCTGGCCAAGAAGGGCGCCAGCTACTATGGGCGCGACGAGTCGCGTCCCATGATTTTCAGTGTGGATGCAACGACCTACAACTCAATGGATAAGACATTCTTCGACCTGCGTGACAAGAGCGTTATCCAGTTTGACCCCACAACGATTCAAACGGTCACGGTCCAGAACGCGAGCGGAACGATTGAATGTTCGCAAGGAAAGGACGATCAGTGGTCAGTCGTCCAGCCGATCGCGGACAAAGGAAAACCCGTTCAAAGCTGGAAGATACTTGACCCGTTGCAGAACACGCGAGCGACAAAAATCTACGATACGCCGTCAGCTTCTATTCTGGCGCACCTGAAAAAGCCTTTAATACAGATCACATTGACGGACAAATCGAAGAAGACCACCACGGTAGAAATCTCAGCCGCGTCTGGCGACACCGTATACGTTCGCACGAGCGCGGCTCCCGAGGTCTATGAGGTCAGCACACAAGTTCTCAAAGACCTCGGTTTCAAGATCTCTGACTTGCTCACTTAAATTGAAGGTTGATCGTTGCCGCCGTTTAAGCGGCTTGCGTGACGTGTAGTTCTTCGCCGGGAACAGCATCCTTGGGCCAAGCTGCGATCAGAACGATCTTTCCGCTGATCGGCGAAATGTGTATATAGTAGACATCCGAGCCGCTCTCGACCTCGAAGAAATCAGACCGCTTCGGGTCGGCTTCGACGCGTGCTCCGCCGGCCAGCAACTGGCGCAGTGTTTCAACTCGCTCAAGAGAATGATGCCGGGGGTCTTCGATATTCAGTTTGTGCTCTAGTTTCATCACCATAGCCGGTCTCCGTTTCCCTTCTCACCCATTAATACGCTGGAAGGTGGCTAAAAGTTCCAGTGCGCTGTCAAAATAGTTAGACGTAGGTACCCCCAGAAAGTCTCTAAGGATTGCCAAAAGAGTGCTTATTTGGAAAGGCCCTTGGCAGGCCTCAACTGTCGGTAGGTGATCAATTTGTGACTTGCGCGGCAGGCCCGAAGTTGCGATACTCCCGCGACACAAGGGATACTCAGTGAAGAAGAAATCCAAAGCAAAATCCAAGAAGAGCAGCTCACGATTCCGGAGCGACCGGCGGCGCAAACACCGTCATTGGCAAGTCACCGTTTACTACCATGACGGGGAAAAATTCGCGCGGGTTTACATTGACAGGGAGCGCGCGACGAGTTTCGCCGAAAGGCAGAAGAAGTCTCCTATCGTGAAGGCGACTCGAATCATCGAAGTAAACTGACCAGCACAAGCCTGGAAACGCGGAGCCTTGCGCTTGGGCCACGTTAGCGTCGAGCGAACGTGTGTTCATCGGGCCTTGTCCGGCCATGTTTCGCATGTTATAAAAGTTTCTACAGAAGGATTAATGTTTGCGGCCGTAGTATAGGGGTAGTACGACAGCTTGCCAAGCTGTAGGCGGGGGTTCGAGTCCCCTCGGCCGCTCCATTTTCTGGTTTTTTGAGTTGCCTGCTGTCTTTGCGGTCCGCCTCCCGTCGTGCTAGAGTCTCACCCGCTCAGACCCCATGCTGGCTTATCTCTGCGGACCCATCGAATTCGCAAACGGTGGCGGCAAAATGTGGCGCCAGAAGCTTACCCCATTCCTTCGCGACCACTTGGGGCACCGCGTCTACGATCCAGCCGAAGACGAAAAGAAGAATCTGACAGATGAAGAAGTCGCGCATTTCCGTGAGTGGAAAACGGCCGACATCGAGCGATTTCGCCGCGTAGTGCGAAAAATCATACAGTTTGATTTGGACCTGATCGAGAACAAGGCTGACTATCTGATATGTTTTTGGGGCGATCCTGGCTTGCAAAGTGGCGGAACATCCGCGGAGCTGACGCTGGCGTACCGCAAAGGAATCCCCGTGTATATGGTCACAGAGTTCCCGCTCTCGCAAGTCAGCGGCTGGATGCTCGCTTGTGCTGACCAAGTCTTTTCTTCCGTCGATGAACTGAAGAGCTTTTTGAGCAGCCGTTTCGGGCGCGAGCGGCAGACCCAGCTGTGGAAAGACGGCCATTCGCACCTCAGGTAACAATCGACCGTTGGACAGGTCATGTCAAAGATAATCGTCGCAGTCGGTACGACGCGCCAGCCGAAGCTGAACGCCCTGCGGGAAGCTCTGAGTACTTTTGGTCCTCTGCTCGATCCAAATGCTGCTTTCGAAGTCGCCGGAGAAGAAGTCGCGAGTGGCGTCACGCACACTCCACAGTCGCGCGCAGAGGCGATGGCTGGCGCCAAGCACCGCGCGCAGATCCTCGAGGCTCGAGCCCGAGAACTCAACCTGCTGTGGCAGTTCTTCGTGGGGCTCGAGGGCGGCCTTGATGTTCTTTCGGACGGCGCGAAGCGTCTGGTCTTCCTTGAGAACTGGGCGTACGTATCCGATGGAAACGGTCACAGCGCGTACGGTCAATCCGGCAGCGTCTTGCTGCCGGAAACCTTGGCCACACGGGTTGTGGACGAGGGCATCGAGCTTGGCATCGCCATCGATGCTTTTGCCGGCGAGCGGGACATTCGTGATGCCCAGGGTGCATGGGGCGTGCTCACGCGAAATCTGATTACGCGGCAGGATGCTTTTCGCGTGGCACTGATCAATGCATTTGCGCCATTCTTTAATGCCGGTCTCTATCGGGGAACTGCGCCGGATGCGCACCACCGGCAAGGCAGCAGCGCAGCATCTTGAGTAGGCACTCCAGCTCAGGCATATTAGACACAGAGGACTAGCGTGGACATCGTCAAAGGCAACATGGGTTGGATTGAAGTGATCGTCGGGCCAATGTTTTCCGGCAAGAGTGAAGAGCTGATTCGCCGCTTGCGACGTGCCGAAATTGCCCGGCAACGAGTGCAGATTTTCAAGCCGGCAATTGATCGCCGTTATTCCTCGAACGGCATCGTCTCGCATTCAGGACTCGAGATCGCCTCAGAACTGGTCGACGACGGCGCGAGCGTTCTCGAAAAAGTGCAAGCACGAACAGAAGTAGTTGGCATCGACGAGGCGCAATTCCTCGGAGAAACTCTGCTCGAAAGCTGCACCCGGCTCGCCGATTTGGGCAAACGCGTAATCGTCGCCGGCCTTGATACCGACTTCATGGGACGCCCTTTCGAGCCGATGCCTCGGCTGTTGGTCGCGTCGGAAGAAATCACCAAGTTGTTGGCCATATGCGCCCGATGCGGCAACCCGGCGGTTCACACCCAGCGACTTGTTGCCTCCGAGGAACTGATTGTGGTCGGCGCAGGCGGAATGTACGAAGCGCGTTGCCGCCGATGCTTCGAGCCTCAGCTCGCGGCGGAAAAGGCCGAAGAGCAAAGAAGAGTCCAATCGCATTCAAAGGCAGCTTCGGGCTGATTCAAAGGCAATTTCTCAATTCCTCGTCCACAGATGCGCTGCCTCGTTCTATTTGGCCCGCGCTTCTTCAACACTCCTGCGGCAAAAATGCTATGATTGGCGAAGTATTAGGAGGCCTCCCTCCGATGCGGGTCGTCAGGTTGTCATCGAAGATCACATGTTACGCATAACCAGCCTCGCCGCGGCCTTATTGCTCCTGACGTCCACGGATTTTCCTCGCGCCCGCCTGCTTCCGCCAGAATCTGCGGCACAACTGGACGCTGCGTTCTCCTCCGTATCTTCTACTCCGGATATCTTCGTCGCAGCTGGCCAAAGCTCGAAGGCCAAACCCGGCACACCCCAAGCGAAGGCGCAGTTGGCAATCATTCGCTATGTCGATGAAGAGTACGCGCGCGTAGTCCAGCCGCTGCCGTTGCAGAAGCAAGGATTTCGCTATTTTGTGGGAAAGCCCATTGACCCTGGCAAGCTGCGCTCGGCTTTGGCCCGCGGCTCCGCTGCAAATCCCGGTGACCAGGTGCAGATCACAAACATCGAATTTCGGGAGAAGGAAATCATCGTAAGCATTAACGGCGGTACCAAGAAGCATTACAACTGGCGTCAACACGTTCAGCTCAGCATGCCAGGTGTACCGATGACGACAACCACTCCCACGAACGCCGCACCCTCTCAGAACGGAGCCGACTTGGTACTGGACTTCGGAGGGCGAGTCCCCGACTTAACGCCTGACCAGCTGAAAAATGACTTGTCGCCGTTTCTTTCATTCTCGAGCGCGCATTCGTCGGCCGTGAACTGGGTCGATACGCTCCCACCGGAATTTCAAAAGGCCATCAAAGATCACACGGCAATCGTGGGAATGAACCATGATATGGTCCTCGCCGCTGTCGGTCGGCCTGATCAAAAAGTCAGGGAATACGATGACAACGGCCGCGAAAATGAAGACTGGATTTACGGACACCCGCCGGAAAAAACAACGCTGGTCACATTTCTGGGAGATAAGGTGATCCGTGTCAAATCATACTGATCTGTGCGTTGACTTTTTTTCTCTTGCGCCCTAGCATCGCCGTCGTCATGCCTCAGTAGTTTCGCGGTCGCATCTTTATCCCAGGTTCAAGTTCGGAGGAAGAATGCCAGTGAAGGTTGCCATCAATGGCTTCGGTCGCATCGGACGGAACATATTTCGCGCGGCAATGGGAGATCCGGCGATCGAAATCGTTGCCATCAACGACATTACCGATGCAAGAACTCTGGCTCATTTACTGAAGTACGATTCGATCCTGGGCAACTTGCCCAATCAAATCACTTCCGCCGAAGATTCCATCGTTGTCGACAACCGTGCGATCCGTGTCTTTCGGGTTAAAGAACTCGACAAGGTAGATTGGCCTTCGACCGGTGCTCAGATTGTCGTCGAGTCCTCGGGTGTCTTCAACAAGGGCCCGGAAGCCCGCAGGCACATCCGCGGCTCCGTGAAGAAAGTGGTGATCTCCGCTCCCGCAACAGATCCTGATTTTACGACTGTGCTGGGCGTGAATTTTCAGCTCTACGATCCTGCCAAACATCATGTCATCTCCAATGCTTCCTGCACCACCAACTGTTTGGCGCCCTTAGCCAAAGTGCTTCTGGAAACGTTCGGCATATCATCCGGCATCATGACCACGATTCACTCTTATACCAACGACCAGCGGCTGCTCGATTTGCCCCACAAAGATTTGCGACGCGCCCGTGCGGCCGCGCTTTCAATGATTCCTACCTCCACCGGTGCGGCGAAGTCCCTGCACCTCGTCATTCCCGAATTGAAGGGAAAGCTCGATGGCTACGCTCTGCGCGTTCCCACTCCGGACGTGAGTTTGGTGGACCTGACTGTGAACACCGAAAAACCCGCGACCCCCGAAACTGTCAATGCGGCTTTTCAGAAGGCAGCCGAAGGTTCGCTGCGAGGTTTGCTCGAATACACGGAGGAAGAGCTAGTTTCAATCGATTTCCGTGGTAATCCGCGTTCGGCAATTGTGGACGCCAATAACACGCGCGTTGTGGGCTCAAATTGTGTGAAAGTACTGGCGTGGTACGACAACGAGTGGGGCTACTCGTCGCGCTGTGTGGACTTGGTCAAAATGATCGCCAAGAGCCTGTGATGCCAGTGAGCGGTGAGTTCCGCGCCTGATTTCCAACAGAAATGGACAAACTATCGATCCGCGACCTTAATCTGAAGGGCAAGCGCGTGTTCATTCGCGCCGATTTCAACGTGCCCCTCGAAAATGGCAAAGTCGCCGATGACACACGCATTCGCGCGTCGTTGCCTACGCTGAAACTGGCGATCGAGCGCGGGGGCCGATTGGTCGTTGCGTCCCATCTTGGCCGCCCGAAGGGTAAGCCCGATTCGAAGTTCAGCCTGGCGCCTGTGGCTGAGCGTTTGAAGGAGCTGCTTGGCCGCCCGGTGATCTTTGCATCGGATTGTGTCGGCCAGGAGGCGCTCTCCAGAAGCCAGGCTCTGAAAAATGGCGACCTCCTGCTGCTCGAAAACCTGCGCTTTCACGCCGAGGAAGAGAAAAACGACGATGGGTTTTCCCGCCAGCTCGCCTCGCTTTGCGACCGCATTTTCGTGAACGACGCGTTCGGTGCTGCGCATCGAGCGCACGCGTCGGTTGTTGGTATAACGAAATTCGTCGATCAAGCCGCCGCTGGCTTGTTGATGGAGCAGGAGCTCTCCTATCTCGGCAAGGCCCTAACCGACCCCGAGCGGCCCTTTCTCGCAATTCTCGGAGGAGCTAAAGTTTCCGACAAGATTGAGGTGATCCGAAATCTCATGCGCATCGCCAATGTTATGCTGATCGGCGGAGCCATGGCTTATACGTTCTTCCGCGCCAGAAAATTCACAACGGGGAAGTCATTGGTCGAGAAAGACAAAACGGATCTTGCTCTGACCCTTCTCGGCGAAGCCGTCGAGCGCGGATTCCGAATTGTTCTGCCCGTGGACCACGTTTTGGCCCGCAGCCCGGATGACACGGAAACTCAAATCGCCAGCGTCGAGTCTACACCCGCTGATTGGATGGGCTTGGACATCGGTCCTAAGACAATCGAGCTGTTCCGCAAGGAAATCGCTGCTGCGAAAACAATTGTCTGGAACGGCCCGCTCGGCATGTTTGAGAAACCCGCGTTTGCGAACGGCACGCTTGCCATCGCGCGCGCGGTCGCGGATGCAACGGCTACCGGAGCTACGTCTATCGTGGGCGGCGGCGATAGCGTAGCGGCCGTTGAGCAGGCCGGTGTTGCCAAGAAAATCTCTCACATTTCCACTGGGGGTGGCGCTTCGTTGGAATTTCTCGCCGGCCAGAAGCTTCCCGGCGTCGAAGCGCTCACCCCTCGCGAGGCTTGATTTGCGCCGGCCAGTCATCGCGGGCAACTGGAAGATGCATAAGACCCAGGCCGACACGCGGGAATTTTTCACCGCGTTCAAGCCCTTAGTAGCCAACACCAAACACTGCGACATCATCATCGCTCCTCCCTTCACAGCGTTGGCAGCGGCTGCGGAAGCTGCGCGCGGAACTGCGATCGCCATAGCCGCTCAAGACGCCTATTGGGAACGCGAAGGCGCGTTCACCAGCGAAGTTTCCATACAAATGATCTCCGAGGCGGGATGCCGCGCCGTGATTCTGGGCCACTCTGAGCGCCGCCGTTACTGCGGCGAGACCGACGCCACTGTGAATCTCAAGCTAAAGGCCGCGCTGACAGCAAACCTGCAGCCGATTGTCTGCGTTGGTGAGACGGTCGAGGAAAGGGAAGCTGGCTATACCAAGCGTGTACTGGACGCCCAATTCTCAGGTGCCACAGCCGCGTTGACCCCCGCTGAGTTCTCGCGTATTCTGTTGGCTTACGAGCCAGTCTGGGCGATTGGTACGGGCCGCACTGCTACGCCGGAAACGGCCAGCGAATCGCACGGTTACCTAAGACGCCTCGCGGAAAAGCATTTTGGCGATGAAAACGCCTCAGCTCTGCGCATTCTGTACGGCGGCAGCGTCAGGCCAGACAATATCCGTAGCCTTATGGCCCAAGAGCAGATCGATGGCGCGCTAGTAGGCGGGGCGAGCCTTGATCCGCAATCATTTGCTTCGATCGTCAATTATTAGCGGCACATACGCAAGAGCCGCAGTGGAGTAGGAATGCCGAACACAGTGAAGTGGGTGATCGCTCTGATAGCCGCCGCGCTGCTCGTGTGGCTTGGCTGGAATTTCAATTTTGTCCTGGTGACTCTGCATATTCTCGTCTGCCTGATGCTGATTTTCGTAATTATGCTGCAGAGCGGCTCAGCGGCTGATTTGGCCGGAGCCTTTGGCGGCGCTGGCAGTCAGACCGCTTTCGGCCCCCGCGGAGCAGCAACGTTTCTCACCAAGGCCACTACTTGGTGCGCCGTTGTTTTCATGATGAGTTCTCTCGCTCTGTCTTTGAAGCGCGCCCCGACCATGGCGCAGGGCTCTTCCATCTTGGAACAGACCATGCCGTCAACGCCCACGAGGCGCACGCCTGCACCGGCAAAGATTCCTGCGCCCGCGAAAGCCCCGGTGCCTACAACTCCGCAGCCTCACAAATAGGGCGACTTCTGCTAGAATCTCAGTTGACGTCCTTCATGTGCGGTCGTGGCGGAACTGGCAGACGCATCAGCTTGAGGGGCTGACGGTAGCAATACCGTGGTGGTTCGAATCCACTCGACCGCACCAACTTTTTTCGTCGCAGATTTCACTCGTCTCAGTAACCTGCTGTAAATAAAATTTCTCCGATTCTTTCTTGAAATTCCCGCTGTGTGCTGTATATGATGGTCAGTCTTAGAGGCTTCAATTGTCACGACAGAGAATTTGTGGCCGCGAATAAGTGCGTAAGGTCACAGATTCCCGGAGCGGAGGAAATGCTCTCGCGAAAATCAAGCAGTGGTTCCGCGGCGCCCGCAGTCTTGCTTGCCATTGTCCTTTTACTTTTGGTTGGTTCCACCCTCTACTTCCATATCGCTAAGACTTGGTGGTTTCCGCCCGCGATCACTCCCGTGGGGCATCAGATCGATCAGCAGTTCTTTCTGACGTTCATCATCACGGGAATTGTGTTTGTGCTTGCGCAGATCGCGCTCGCATGGCTGGTGTTTCGCTACCGCGATCATGGCCAAAAAGCCAATTTCGTTCGCGGCAATCACGCCCTCGAGGTAATTTGGACCACAATCACGCTAGTGGTTTTCGTCGCTCTCGGAGTCATCGCTGCCCGCGCGTGGGGCGAGGTTCACTTTGGCGGCACGCAGCCAGGCGCGTTGAAAGTCGAGGTCACCGGCGTTCAATTCCAATGGAACTTCCGTTACGCTGGGCCTGATGGTAAGTTCGGCCGCATAATCCCGAAAGACATCGACGCCTCGGTCGGCAATCCTTTGGGCCTCGACTCGAACGATCCCGCGAGCAAAGATGATATCGTCGTTCCTGACTTGTATCTTCCTGTAGACACCCCAGTCGAACTGGATCTGCGTTCTCAGGACGTCATTCACAGCTTTTTTGTCCGCGAACTTCGCATTAAACAGGACTGCGTTCCCGGACTTGTCATTCCCGTTCATTTCGAAATCGAGAAGGCCGGCGATTATGAGGTCACGTGCAATCAGCTTTGCGGCCTTGGCCATTACCACATGCACGCGATGCTTCACGTGATGTCACAGGCTGATTTCCAGCAGTGGGAAAAGAAGCAGGAGGCGCAAAACGCTCAATGAGGATTGATTCGCAATTTTCCCCACGGTGGAGGGAGTGCCGATGAGCGCGCACGCTAGCCCCATTCATCACTCTGAGGCGCCGAAGGGCTGGATCCGTCACTACATTTTCAGTCTCGACCACAAAATCATTGGCACGCAGTACATTCTCCTCGGCTTGTCCGCCGTCACGATAGGCATGATTCTTTCGCTCATCGTACGTCTGCATCTTGTCTGGCCAAACGCCCACATCTGGGGATTCGCCAACGGCATCGTTTCTCCCGAGGATTATCTCCGCGTCATCACCATGCATGGCACGCTCATGGTCTTCTTCGTCTTGACCACCGTGCCGCAGAGCGGCTTCGGAAACTATTTCCTGCCTATTCAGATTGGCGCGCCCGACATGGCGTTCCCCACTCTGAACATGCTTTCCTTTTGGACCACTTTTATTGCCCTGCTCGTTCTGCTCGCCTCCGCTTTTGTTCCTGGAGGGTCGGCAATCGGCGGCTGGACAGCGTACGCCCCTCTCAGCGCCATTGGACAAGTCGCCGGACCCGGACAAGGCTTGGGTGAAACGCTCTGGGTCGTGAGCATCGCTCTCTTCTGCGGCGGCTCGCTGATGTCCGCGATTAATTTCCTGGGAACCACCATCGACCTGCGCGCCAAGGGCCTTTCGCTGATGCGCATGCCCCTCACAGTATGGGGCTGGTTCATTACGGCATGCCTTGCGCTCCTCGCATTCGGCGTTCTCTTGGCAGCCTGTATCCTGCTGCTTCTGGATCGCTTGGCGCAGACGAGCTTCTTCATCCCCTCTGACTTAAGCGTGAGCGGAGTTCTTCTCCATCATGCGGGCGGCTCGCCTTTGCTCTGGCAGCACTTGTTCTGGTTCTTCGGCCATCCCGAGGTCTACATCGCCATTCTGCCGGCCATGGGCATCATCTCCCACGTGCTGTCAACGTTTTCGCGCAAGCCCGTATTCGGCTACAAAGCGATGGTCTATTCGCTGACAGCCATCGGCTTCCTCAGCTTCGCCGTCTGGGGCCATCACATGTTCATCAGCGGAATGAATCCCTATTCCGCGCTGGCCTTTTCGATTCTCACTCTTGTCATCGGCGTACCATCCGCCATCAAGACGTTCAACTGGCTTGGCACGCTCTGGGGCGGTAGGATTCAATTCACCACGGCCATGCTTTTTGCGATTGGCTTCGTCTCGCTCTTCGTGACCGGAGGACTTTCCGGCATTTTCCTCGCGCAGCCGGCGTTGGACCTATATCTACACGCGACTTATTACGTCATCGGCCATTTCCATCTGATCATGGGCGTAGCGGCCATCTTCGCGATGTTCGCGGCCACCTATTACTGGTTCCCGAAGATGTTCGGCCGCATGATGAACGAGCAGCTCGGCAAAATTCATTTCTGGTTTACTTTTATTGGCGTCTACTGCATTTTCATGCCGATGCACTATCTCGGCTACGCAGGTGATGCGCGCCGTTACTCCAGCATCGAATCCGTCCATTACATGATTCCGCTCCATCCCGTGCACATGTTCATTAGCATTTCTGCGTTCATCACTGCTGGCGCGCAACTGTTCTTCTACTGGAATTTTTTCTGGAGCATCAAGCACGGCAAGCCTGCGGAACGCAATCCCTGGCATGCCACAACTCTTGAATGGGCCGTCGCCACTCCTGTTCCGCACGACAATTTCGCCGGCGACTATCCAACGGTCTATCGTGGTCCTTACGAATACAGTGTCCCGGGCGCTGCCGATGACTTCGTCCCGCAGCATCTTGCTCCGGAACAGGTCGCCAAGGCCGGATAACTCGAAATCCCATGCCGCATCTGACAGCCACCGACGAAATTCAAATCCTAGGCGCACACGGAGGCGCAAAGCCGCCGGCTGGCTCCGGCGGCGGTGGAGACGACTCAGGACGCGGCGGCTCGCCCTCGGCTAATCCGCAACGTATCTACGTCACCGGCATAACAATCGCCATGGGCGGCATTTTGATGTTTTTCATGGCGCTCGTCAGCGCATTCATCGTCAGGAAGGGCCTCGGCGGCGATTGGCTTCCGTTCACCATGCCTCGCATTCTCTGGCTCGACACCGCCATTCTCCTTGCCAGCAGCGGCACACTGATTCAAGCGCGGCGCCTCTTCAAGTGCGGAGACCAGCAGGGCTTTCGCCACTGGTGGCTCGTGACCACGGTTCTTGGTTTATTGTTTCTGGTCGGCCAACTCGTCGCCTGGCGCCAAATGGTCTCTGCGGGCTTTTATCTCGCTTCCAACGCGAGCAACAGTTTTTTCTACGTGCTCACCGCGGCGCATGGACTTCACTTGCTCGGTGGCATCGCCGCGCTGCTCTTCGTCGGCTGGGGCCGACTTCGCAAGCTCACTCTGTCAACCGGCACGGAAATCGTCAGCTATTATTGGCACTTCTTGGACGGGCTGTGGGTTTTTCTCTTCCTACTTCTACTCTTAGGACGGTGAAGCTTGGCTGAACTGGACATCGACGCTGTAGCAGGAGCAGCTTGGGGCGGCGGAGTAGCTCCCTTCGCCACGAACACCAAAAAGCTCGGAATGTGGCTGTTTCTTCTTTCCGACTCGCTCACGTTCTCGACGGCTATTTTGGCCTATGCCTATGTCCGCTTGGCAAGTCCGGCTTGGCCTCGCCCGTTTGAAATTTACCCAGCGATTGCCAATGCCACCTTTTTGACCTTTATCCTGCTCTCCAGCAGCTTGACGATGGTCATGGCCGTTGCCGCCGCGCATCGCGACGATGTTCGCAAGGCGGTCATGTACATTATCTTCACCGCCATCGGCGGCGCGGCTTTCGTCATTCTTCACTTGATGGAATGGTTCCGCCTTTTCGCTGAAGGCGTCACGCCCTGGTCGAATCATTATGTTGTGAACGGTCAGCCCGGCGATCCCCTTTTCGGCGGCACCTTCTTCGGCCTCACCGGACTTCACATGCTCCACGTTTCCATCGGCGTGATCTATCTCTGCATCATCGCTTTCGGGTTCGGCAAGCGAAAATTCAACGCCGATCACGTTGAAGTCAGCGGTCTTTACTGGCACTTCGTCGATCTTGTCTGGATGTTCATTTTCCCGATGGTGTACTTAATGTCGGTCAATTTGACCGTGAAGCCCTGAGGAACCTTGATGAGCGCTCATGAAGCGACCGCAGTCGCGACGCACCAGCCAGGCTCCAAGAAGCTTTTCATGTGGGTCTGGTTTTGGCTATTGATTTTGACGGGCATCGAAGTTCTGCTTGCTTACCTTCGCCTTGAGCCGCACGTGATGCTCGTTCTTCTCGTCGGCCTTTCGTTGATTAAGTCGGCCTTAATCGTCGCCTACTTCATGCATTTGCGATTCGAGAAGATCGGCCTTTTCCTGATCATCGTGCCTTCACTGGTTTTTTGCTTGGTCATGATTTTGATATTTGTATTCCCGGACAGCCTGCGGATCGTGGCTTTGCACAACATCCATCCCTGATCTTGCAGTTCGGTCAGAAGGGGAACAGAATAGAGTTAATGCTGGCAAAGATGCGAAAAGCTCGAAGCGCTCTCTCGGCAATCGCCCTGGCTCTCGCCGCTGCATTGGTTTCCGCGCATCCAGTGTTCGCTCAGGGCTGCGCGCTTTGCTACAACGACGCAGCGGGAACCGGTCCCCAGGCCCAGGCTGCTCTCCGCCACGGCATTTTGATTCTGGCAATCCCTCCGATGCTCATCTTCGCAATGATCTTCGCCGTCCTGTATCGCCGCCGCAACTCATACCACGAAGCGCTCTCGCCGGCACGGGACGAGAAGCCTACGCATTCCGTCTCTGAAATCGTCCTGAATTTAAACTAGTTTGTTGTGGTTTTAGGTCTACGAGCTGCCCAGCGGAAGGTTGTACTTTCCCGCGAGCGGTAAGCCGTTGCCCGCGGGAAAGCACAGAGATTTACTTGCCTGTCTTTTCGTTCAAGCCCGTGCAAATCGTCACAGCGGTCGTTGGATCGATGGCCGTCGAGTCGAATTCAATATGCTTGATTACGCCATTCTTATCGATCACAAAGGTTGTGCGGCGCGCAAACTCCACCTTGTCGCCGCCCATAGGAAAGTTCTCCACGATCCCGTATTCCTTTAACACTTTGTGAGTCATATCACTCAACAGAGGGAATGTCACACCGATCTGTTTCGCAAAAGCTCCGTTAGCTGGGGGACTGTCTATGCTGATGCCGAAAATCACCGAGTCGCTTGCTTCAATCTTGGCCAAATCAGCCTGATAGGCCTGGAGTTCCTTCGTTCAACCTCCGGTAAAAGCAAGCACATAGAACGCCAAAATGACGTTCTTCTTGCCCTTGAAGCTGCTGAGTGACACTCCGCTTCTTCCCTGGTCGCTGGGTAGAGTGAAATCTGGCGCAACGTCGCCGACTTTCAGGTTCGTCGTCGTGATCGTTGGCTGTTGGTCCTGCGCCAGAGCCCCGAACGGCAGGAACGCCAGCATCATCAGCACCGCACTCCCGAGCGAAACCATGCGCTTCATGCTCGTCTCCTTACAGTGGAATCACTTCCAACGAGGACAAATCATACCAGAAAACGAGGCAACAGATTGCAACCGAAGTAGTGCCGATGTGGCCCGGCCAGTTGACCCCGAATCAGGCCTCTTCCAATTGCAGATACCGGAAGGGATCTCCGCTCCCGCTGCGAATCTCCGCCCAGAACGAATCGGGTTTAGAGAGAAACGCTTCGACAACTTGAGGGTCGAACTGCACTCCCGAAAACTTCTGGATTTCTGCGCGTGCGGCGCTCACCGGCAACGCTTTTCGGTACGGCCGGTCGGACGTCATCGCGTCAAACGTGTCTGCTACCGCGAAAATCCGCGCCCCAATGGGAATCTCCTCGCCTTTCAGTCCACGAGGATAGCCCGTGCCGTTATAAAACTCCTGGTGTGACAGCACAATCTCCGCGGCCTCCTTGAGGAAGGGAATTCGCTCCAATACCGTATAACCGATGTCGCAATGCCGCTTCATCAGTTCGCGTTCATCCTCCGTAAGGGGCCCCGGCTTTCGCAGCACTTGGTCCGGAATGCCCATTTTGCCAATGTCGTGAAGAAAGGCACCGCGCGCAATGTGTCGCAACGGCTCCTTGCCAACGTTCATTATTTTTGCAATAAGAATGGTCACAGCTGTAACCCGCTGGCAGTGGCCTTCTGTTTCGGCATCCTTGGCGTCCAGAGCACCTCCGAGCGCTTCCAGCGTGTAATCGTACGACTGTTCCAGGTTTTGAAGCGTTACAGAGAGCTGCTGCGTTCGCTCCGCCACCAAATGCTCCAGGTTTCGCTGATACGATCGGTTTTCCAGCACCAGATGCCGGTGCTCCAGCGCGCGCCTTACGCTGTGATAGAGCTGATCCTTTTCAAAAGGTTTCAGAATGTAGTCGTAGGCGCCGGCCCGGATGGCTTCCAGAGCGATGGAGATGTCATGCATCGCCGTGACCATGATCACCGGAATGTCTTTGTCTTGTTCGCGCAGCTGGCGCAACAAGCGCATCCCGTCCATCTCAGGCATCACGATGTCGCTCAAAACCAAATCGTGCGAGTCGCTCTTGATCTGTCGGATGGCTTGACTGCCGTCAGGAACTACGGTGCAGTGGTAACCCTGCGCTTCAAGCAGCGTCGAAACTACTTCTCGGATTGCTTCTTCGTCATCACAGACAAGTATCTTTTCCCCGGCCAACGTCTCTTTCCCCCATTTCTGCCTACAGACAATTATAGCGAGGCGGGAGTTCCTCAGCCGGAGCGCTCTCAAACGGTGCTGCGTACGAGTTAATGGAAGGCCAGATCCATGAGTGTCCTCATCCCTTACCTCGGGTGATTTCTTGAAGCAAAGATAGTAAGGGAGCGCTCATTCGCGCGGTCTGCTCGTTCTTGCCGCAGCGTCACTTTGCCGGCCCGCGGATGCCCAAATCGTCAGATTGTCGTAGTCTTTACTTGTGCCAACTTCGGCATCAGTCGGTCAAGGGAATGCTCAAGACCCGCCGCCAAGCCAGTCAGCATTTCCGTCAGCTGCATCAGTTCGTCGGAAGGCAGGCTGTGCAGCGCAAATCGCAGAAGCGTCATTCTGTATAGCAGCCGGAATTGAATCCCGAGCCAAAGCCACTCCCACTCTTGCTTTCGCCTGATGTCCGGTGAAAGCATCGCAATTAGCCGCGCAAGTTGCTCCAGGCCGCGAAAGTCTTGCGCCAGTCCGCGGATGTAAAGATGCACCACTTGGCGCCGCTCCGCGCGCCATCGTTTGGCCAGATACCGCGGCGCGCGTCGGTCGATGAACTCTTCGTCCTGCGATCGAAGCGCGCGCTGCACCTGTGGAAAGTGCCTGCAATGCGCCGGCAGAAGCTTCTTGATCTCCAGTGCGGCAAGGGTCGCATCTGTTTTTGGTCTTCGATTTCCAAAGAGCAGCCAGAGCAGCGTCAGAAAGAGCGCAACTGCGACCACGAACGTGAGCACGACGGTCACTTCCACATCTCCAGTAGACGTGTATTCAGTTCCCGAAGCCGCGCAGTCACTTGCGGAACCAGGACTTCATACTCCTGCTGATTCAGCAGCGCCGGAACGGGTTGTGCAGCAGGCAGGGGCTTAAGCACAGCTACAAACCAGCAGACTGTGGCAATGTTGAACGATATGAGTCGCAGATTCTCCCAGATCAAGAAGTACCATCCCAAGCCGTGTTGCATAAAGGTGTTGTTAGCCACTTGCACTGCCGAATAAAAGCCAAGCCCCAGCCCGATCCATAGCAAATGACGCTCGATTCTTACTCCATAATACTTGCAAAAGGCCAAACCAAAGAGCAGGATCCCAAGTGCTGCTAGCTCCAACCCGCGCTCTCCAGCCAGAATCGCGTTTGCAATCTTGTGGGAGTCGCGCGTCGCAAGTGCTGCGTCCACAATCAGTACTGCGCCGACCGTAAACAGGAATGGCTGGCACAGGCGCCATATTCCTTTGTATGGACGCAGCAACAACCGGCAGATCTCATAAACCACGAGGGCGTGGAATGTGACCAGCAGACCCTCTGTTGTCCAATAGGTGCCAAATGAGACGGGTGACGCAATTGTTGTCACGCGGTACGCGAGCCACCGGGCTACCTCAGAAGATACCAGCAGTCCAAGGTACATCGAAAAAAACGGCAGTTCTTTGAATGCCTTGCGGCGGACAGCGAGCGAGAATACGCCAAACTCTAGAATAGAGCTCGCAGCCCACCGCAAATCCATCGCCAGTGCAGGACTCATGGAAGAGATGCACTATATCATAACGTCCACTCAGGTGCACCTCTCCCCTAAACGTCAAATAATAGAAGGGCCCGACCCGCTCGGAGGAAATGGAGGGATTGGTCCCCCGCCATCGGCCGAAAGAACTGGCGACGATGTATCCAATTGCCCGCCCGACGGTGGAAACGGAGGAATTGGGCCTCCGCCATCCGCCAAGAAGGCCGGCGTATTCGTAATCAGTTGTTTGCCGGACGGCGGAAACGGAGGGATTGGTCCCCCGCCGTCAGCCAGGAACGAGTTAATCGAGTTGAGGTTCGCTCTTACGGCGGTCACGGCAGAGTTGACGTGAAAGGAACCTGACATTACTATCGCCACAAACAAAGCGAAGGCGACGACGAGGAAAGCCGCTTTCTGTTTCATCTTGAACCACCTCCTGGGCTGCGCTTTTCTCAGGAACTGGTTCGGTTGGATCGAATTTCTGCGGAGTGTTCCGAAGGCGGAACACATGCTTCGAAATCCAAAATGAGAGACTTGGAACAACTCGACCGAGATCGGCGTCTGATCGAGGATTTCACATCGCGCACTTTAGACAGCATCCCGGGCGACATTTCACGCCTGCTGCATGTCGCGACGCTTCGCGACTTGGCAACCGGCCGTTATCGGCACGACGGACTGGCGAGCATTTACTCGGAAGCGGCTGTTGATCAGGCTTTGCGCCTATGCCACGAGGAGCTATTTGAACGGATACTCGAAGCCTCCCTGGAGGCTCAGGAGATAGAGATTCGTAAGTGCTTAGCGGGATTTGACGGGAATGCTAGCGAGATCGCGGCGCGTTGGGAGGAGCACGAGTTTTATAAGTTTCTTGTTCCTTCCGGACTGCCTGTCTACCTTCGAGAGCTCTTCTGTTCGAATCTCCGAACTTTGCTGCAGATCATAGCGGATGAAGATACTAATCATCAATCAGACGCATAGAAATACCCACCACTCTGCCGACCACCTCCGCCTCGTTCGGAAAGTGATAGATTTCCGGAGCGCACGGCGAAAGGGGATGCGGTTGCAGCACAAGCCGATTCTTCTCAAGCAGGCACCAGCAGCAGCGGTATCCCGATCTTATATCGATTAAGTAAATAGGCCTCTCTGCCTCGTTTTTCCACCCGCCTGCCTCGATTTTCTGCCTTTGAGGATCCACCAAAACCAGCGCGCCCGGACGCAAGAGCGGCTCCATCCAATGGTCGGCATGGCCGATAAAGCCATAATGGTAGCCGTGACCGTTTCGCAGGGCCGCTGCCTCAAAAGTTCCCCAGCTTTGTATCATTCGCGTCAGATATGCCGTGCGCTGCGGATCAAATGCCGGATCGAAATGAATGGGAAGACGAATCTCTCGCGGCGGCGCGCCGAGATGCGTCTTAGGTCCTACCAGGGACATGCCATCGGCGAAAGCCTCTTTCAACGGAACGTCGTACCATCGGCACACTTCATCAGGATCGAGGTGATAAATGCTGCAGAGGCTGAACAGTTTGTGCAAGCCCGGCACTACGCTACTATTTTCCAAGTCCGCGAGCCGGCTGATGTGAATGATGAATTCCGGCCGCCCATGGCGTTGGGCCAGCTCGTAACTGGCCTGTTCGACGTCGCGATAGGTGAGTGCCAGCCGTTCTCTAGTTTGTCGAAGACGTGCACCGGGAAACAAATCGCCGAGACTCCGCAAACGCATCCGTAAAAAGGCGGATTATAGCAGAGGCGTGTGTGTTCAGAAATCAGAACAGCCAGTAATCGGTCGGCTAATTTTAATAGCGGTTAATTAATTAAGGCGATATATTCAGTGCCGGGAGTCGCTTTGGCAGTGTGTAGTTTATGGATCTCGGCATCGCCCTACGTCCTCACCGCCCACGAATGAGAAACAAAGCTGCCCCGGTTCTCTATGTCCTTGACTTTATATAATTTATACATAAACTCCGCCTTTCGTACATGTCCGTCGCCTCTCCGCTCTTGGAATCGACGGCCCATCCGACTTCGAACGGAGGCACGCATGTTCCGAACCCGTGGGTGCACGCTAGCCGCATTGTTCTTGATTTCATTACTGTTTGCCGGCGCGGCCTTTGCACAGGGCACGCTCGAAGACTACCACCGCGCTGAACGTTTTCTTCGCGGAAACCTGCCCCATCTGGTCTACACCGCCGGAATGCCCACGTGGACCGGCAAAGGCGATTCATTCTGGTATTTGGAAGAGACGGCTGAAGGCAAACAATTCATCCTGGTTGACGCCGCGCAAAACACCACTCGCCCCGCATTCGATCACGCGCGGCTGGCCGCTGCGCTGTCCCACGCGGCGGGCGGTTCGTACACCGCGACGAATCTGCCTTTTGCTTTTTTCGACTACATCGACGATCAGGCGGCCATAAGTTTTCAGATTGGCACCGCGGATTGGAAGTGCACTCTTACCGATTATCGCTGCTCCAGAAACGCTCCAGGCGCCGAGGATCGTCTCGACAACGTATCACCCAATGGCCTGTGGGCTGCCTACGTTCAGGACCACAATTTATTCGTGCGAGACACTTCCACGGGCCAAACGATGCAGCTCACGCGCGGCGGTGTCGCGGGCTGGGACTATGCCAGACCTCTGCCCGATCTTAGCGCGCTTGTCAGAGAAGGAGTCAGTCGCGGCGAAGACGTCAACGAACGCCCCGAGGTTTTCTGGTCCCCCGATTCCTCCAAGCTGATCACATTCCGCATCGATTCACGGAATTCCGGCCGCTTCACCAGCCTCCAATTCGTCCCGCCCGGCCAAATCCGCCCCAAGGCCTACGATTATGTTTATCCGCTTCCTGCCGAAGCGCTCCCTTCTGCCACCGTAATGGTTTTCGATGTACTAACCGGCGCCCGCGTCGATGTGAAGACTGAGCCTCTCCAAATTTCTTTCCAGGGCGGCCCCGGCTTTTTCGATTGGTTTCCGGACAGCAAAAGCTTCTACTACGAGAAAGGCACTCGCGGGAACAAGGAAGTGGAGCTTCGCGTCGTCGACGCCGAAACCGGCGATCAGAAAACAATTATTTCCGAGCAGGACGGCCTCTACATCGATCCCGGCGAGCATTTCTTCCGCTACGTTCCTGACAACGGCGGCATCATCTGGTCATCCGAAAAAGATGGCTGGAATCAGCTGTATCTCTACGACAACGACGGCCAGCTGAAAAACCAAATCACCAAAGGGCCCTGGGTCGTCCGCGAGCTCGAACACATTGATGCAAAAAACCATCAGGTCTACTTCCTCGCCAGCGGCCGCGAAAAAGGAGAAGATCCTTATTTAACCCATCTCTACAGCGTTAATTTCGACGGTTCCGACCTTAAGTTACTCACGCCGGAAAACGCCAACCACACCGTCAGCATGTCTCCTGACGGTCAGTATTTTGTCGATTCGTATTCGCGCGTTGACCTTCCTGGCGAAAGCGTCCTCCGCCGTTCCAGCGACGGCTCGGACGTCCGCGTCCTCCAAAAGACCGACATCAGTGCTTTGCAGAAGCTCGGATGGAAGGCTCCTGAACCATTTGAAGGCACTGCCACCGATGGCAAGACCGACCTTTATGGCGTAATTGTGCGTCCCACAAACTTCAATGCGTCAAAGAAATATCCAATCGTCGAATATATTTACACCGGCCCGCAAGGCTTCTTCGTGCCTAAGACCTTTCTCGGTACCATGAACCTTCAATCCACCGCCGAGCTCGGATTCGTCGTCGTCATGGTTGACGGCCGCGGCACAACCGGCCGTTCGCGCGCTTTTCACGAATTCTCCTATCACAATCTGGGTGGCTCTTTCGCAGACCACGTCGCCGTAATCAAGCAAATGGCCGCCAAATACCCTTACATGGATATTACTCGCGTCGGCATCTATGGGACTTCCGCGGGCGGCTACGGCTCCGCCCATGCCATCCTGCAGTTTCCCGATTTCTACAAGGTGTGCGTCTCCACTTCTGGAGACCACGACGCCCGCCTCGACAAAGCCTGGTGGAATGAGCAGTACCAAGGCTATCCCGTCGGAGCCGACTATGCGGAGCAGTCGAATGTCACCATGGCTGACCGCCTGAAAGGACACTTGCTCCTCATTCACGGCGACATCGACAACAATGTTCACCCTGTCGAAACTATGCGCCTCGTTGACGCTCTCATGACCGCAAACAAGTCCTTCGACATGCTGTTCGTGCCGAACATGCTTCACGGTGACAGCGGCCCTCACGCGCACTATGTCACGCGCCGCCGTTGGGATTATTTTGTGCAGTATTTGCTGGGCGTAACTCCTCCGGAGAATTTCGAGATCCACGAGGCGCCTCCTCCGCCTTTCCGTCCGCGGCGGCAGCAATAATGTCCAGCGTCTCGGCTAATTCGGCGGCGTCGCTGTAACTGCGCCCGGCGGCATACGTCTCATTCAATTTGGAAGCGCTACCGAGGCTCAAAAAATCAATGCATGCGCTTTCTTAAATTTTGTAGTAGAAGACTGACGAAATAATTCGAGCACGGAGATACAAAATGCGAATACTTCACGTTTCTTGGAAATCCTCGTTGTTGATGTTTGTGACGATCGCGTTGATCGTCAGCCCTTCCTACGCGCAACGGCGCTTCGGTGGCGCGAATCAGGACAGTTTCCATTTCCGCTTCGTCGGCCCTATCGTTGGCAATCGCGTCGCGTCTGTCGCCGGCGTCGCTGGTGACCTCAACACCTACTACGCTGGCGCCGCTTCGGGCGGCGTCTGGAAAACCTCTGACGGCGGCAATCGCTGGGAGCCCATTTTTGACAAAGAGCCTGTCGCCGCCATCGGCTCTCTCGCCGTCGCTCAATCGGACCCCAATATTGTTTGGGCTGGCACCGGCGAGGCGTGGGCGATTCGCGACACCGACGTCATGGGTAATGGCGTTTATAAATCCACTGACGCCGGCAAGACCTGGACCCACATGGGCCTCGACGAGACCGGTCGCATCGGCCGCGTCATCATAAATCCCAAGGATCCCGATAACGTTTTGGTTTGCGCCCTCGGCCGCACCACCGGGCCCCAGCAGGAGCGCGGGGTCTATCGCACCACCGACGGCGGCAAGACTTGGCAGCGCACCCTCTTCGTCGACGAAAACACCGGATGCTCCGGCCTTTCCATGGACCCTGAAAATTCGCAGACTCTTTTCGCGGGCACCTGGCAGGTCGAAATGCACACCTACGCGGAACTGAGCGGCGGC
Organism: Candidatus Acidiferrales bacterium; assembly: GCA_035264005.1. Lineage (GTDB taxonomy): Bacteria > Acidobacteriota > Terriglobia > Acidiferrales > UBA7541 > DAHUXN01. The sequence continues at coordinate 959 of DATFQU010000093.1, read as the reverse complement.
CTCGGCAGCGGTGTTTACGTCTCTCACGACAACGGCGTCACCTGGAAGCACATCGAGGGTCACGGCCTCCCGAAGTCGCCCGTAGGAAAGATTGACATCGCCGTCGCGCCCACAAACTCCAACCGCGTCTACGCGTTAATTCAAACTGCAGGCCAGGGTTCTGTTTGGCGCTCTGACGATGGCGGAGAGAATTGGCGCGTCATCAATTGGCAGCGCACTCTGATCGGTCGCGCCGGATACTACATTCGCATCGCCGTTTCGCCCGCAAGTGACGATGAGATTTACATCGCCAACAGCGCCTTTTTTGAATCTCTCGACGGCGGCGAAAATTTTAACGAAGTGCCCTGGGGCGGCGATAATCACGATATTTGGATCGATCCGACCAATCCCAATCACTTTGCCCTTACGAATGACGGTGGCGTGCTGATCACCACGGTCCATGGGCGCGGTTTCCATCGCGTCCAGCTCCCCATCGGCCAGATGTACCACGTTGCCGTCGACAATCAGATTCCTTACGACGTCTACAGCAACATGCAGGACGACGGAAACATGCGCGGCCCCAGCACCTCAGGGGGCTTTGCCTTCGGTGGTGGCGAGCAGGCCGGATGGGACCACGCCATGGGCGGGTGCGAATCAGGCTGGACTTTGCCTGACCTTTCCAATCCCGACATCGTCTGGGCCACTTGCTACGGCGACGAAGTCACCGTCTGGAACGCCAAAACCAAAATGGCGCGCTCCGTCAGCCCTTGGGCGCACACGCTCGATTCCGCTCCAATGGACACAAAATATCGTTGTCACTGGACTCCCCCGATGGCCATCGATCCTTTCGACAACAACACCGTCTACTATGGCTGCCAGGTGATCTTCAAAACTTCCAATGGCGGCCAGAATTGGAGCGTCATCAGTCCTGATCTCTCCACCCACGATCCCAGCCGCATCGTTTCTTCCGGCGGCCTCGT
>DATFQU010000092.1:0-14746 GCA_035264005.1 Candidatus Acidiferrales bacterium | reverse complement strand
ACGCTTCGCAAGCAAAAACCTCCCGGAACTCAATGCAAGAAGCAATTGTACATGAACGAGGCACCGTGCGCGTTCAGCCAGCGGCGGAACCGCCTGAATGGCCGAGAAGATCAGTGAATGGGTGGAATGTTCTTCAGGCCATGCGTGCTCAGGAAAAAGGCCGCGAAGAGAGAAGAGTTGTAGGCGACGTGGATTAGCCAGGACGACAGCACAGTGCCGGAGCGGGCGCGCGCGAACGTAAGGACGATTCCCACGCCCATGAGAAGCGCGATTTGCGCGAAGCCGCCCCAGAGTTGCGCGGCGTGCATGAGTCCAAAAAGCGCGCCAGTGATGAAGATGCCGGCGGGGATGCCCCATTTGCGGGCGAAGACGGGATAGAGAAAGCCACGGAAAATGGTCTCTTCGACGAATGGAGCGACGCCGATGCCGAAGGCCATCAGCCAAAGGACATCGCGGCGCGTGCTAAACAACTGCTCGATGGGGAGATTCTTTTTTTCTCCGATGAGATTGGAAGCGACGCCGACTGCGACGGCCAAAGCGACTCCTCCGACGATGCAGGAAAAATACTGCGCGGCGATGGTCACGGTGCGGGGGCGGAAGCGCTTCCAGCAGAGGGATGACCAAAACGGCGCGCCGTGATAGAGGCGAATCATGATGAACAGGAACGCGAAGATGACGACGTACCAGGCAGCCTGGAAGCTGACGGCCAAGGGCGCGTCGGTTTGGAGCATCTTCATGAGCTGCTCGACAGTCAGGTGGTAATGCATGGTCATGAAGGCGGCCAGCGAGAAATCCATCACGAAAACGCTGACAATGGCGAATCCGAAGAAAATCAGCAGTTCGCCGCCGCCCCAGGGCGTACGGATATCTTCCGGGACATTTGCGTCTGGTGGAGCTGGCGGAGGCAGCGGCGCTGTGAATTGTGGAACAGCAGGCGACTCTGATTGGGGCGCGGCGGAATCTTCGGGCGGAATTGGTATTTGTGAGTCGGAAAAAGTCATCGGGCTCGCTTGCGGCGCTGAGGATGAGATGTGCGCGACGCGCGCGAAGTTTCGCTGGCAGCGGCGGGCTCGTCGGCTTCGACAAGAGCGGCGGCGAGAAGCGGCATGAGAATTTCGTGATGGCCGGTGAGGGCGTAGCCGCGGGAGGATTCGGCTTCCGGATTTTCTTCTGATTCCTCGGCGGAGTTTTGCTTCGCGTTTGATGCGGCGGTAGGGCGGCGGACGACGTTCTGCAGCGGGCGATAATGCTGCAAGAAATCGAAATTGGCGGTGGTGATGGGACGCAGAGGCGTGCCGAGATTGCGTGCGACGGTAACGGCCTTTAGGAAAACTTCGGGAAGGATGACGGCCGAGCCCCAGTTGAGATAAACGCCGCCCGGGTGCATTTCGCTGACGAGAGCGCAGAAGAGTTTGAAATCGTGATGCGTGGCGGCGCCGAGATTTTCGCCGGAGGCGGCGCGGTGAATGTGGGTGATGTCCGCGCCGATGGCGAGATGCACGGTGACGGGGATTTTCGCGCGGTAGGCGGCGGCGAGAATGCTTTGATCGAGATGCTTCGCGCGGGTGCGTTTGTCGTTGAGGATTTTGCCGGCGGCTTCGCCGAGGCCGATGCGCGAGCGGCGAGCCAGGGAGGCCATTTCGTTGACGATGCGGCCGGTTTCGTCGGCCATGCCGAATTTGCCTTCGCCGAGGACGGCTTCAACGTCTTCGGATGTGCCGCCGACCATGGCGATTTCAAAATCGTGGATGAGCGCAGAGCCGTTCATGGCGATGCCAGAGACGAAGCCGCGGCGGAGAAGGTCAATGAGGATAGGGCCGAGGCCGACTTTGACGACATGGCCGCCCATGCCCCAGAGAATGGTGCGGGAGTTGGCGCGGGCTTCGGTGACGGCTTGCGCGACGGAGCGCAAATCCTCAGCGGCGAGGATGCGCGGGAGGGAGCCGAGAAATTCGGCGAAGGATTCGCCCTGACGGTAAGGTTTGGCGAACTGTCCGACGCTGACTTTGCTGGGACGCGAGGCGAGCGGGTAGGTGCGCAGGCCGTGGAAGTTGAGCGGCTGAGTTTTGTAGAGGCTTGAAGATTTGCGAGACAAGATTAGGCCACCATTCCCAAAATGTTAATGAGATCCTAGGACAGCCGCACCTGACTTTATAATGCAAGCTCGGCCGGAGCAAGGCCGGAGGGCAGGCAAGGAAAGACGCGCATGAAAGCGACACTATCTGCAGCCCTTACCTTTTCTCGTGCAGTGTGATACTCACCATATCCGAAGTTACTAGTCCGAGGTCTGTTCTCATCGCATGGCGATTTGGCAACCACCTCCAGCGCCTGTATTTCCCCAAGCGAACTCGCTCGACTGGGCGCTTGCGCATGTGGAGTCATATGGAGATACAATCTTCCTTCCCCGAGCGTTTGAATATAGCGCCATCCGCCATGATTGGCCTACTGTGCGGAATTGGCTTTCACAGCAGGACATGAGAAATTGGTCTCCTCGCCCCTTGCGTCGCTTACTAGCCAATAAGACGAAGTCCTCCTATCGTTATGTTACCCAATTGGATCCGCTTGAATACTTAGCATTCACGGCACTCATACACGAGATAGGTCCACAGCTCGAGGCTGTAAGGGTGCCTCAGACGGAGAATACTGTGTACAGTTGGCGATTCGCAGCGACCGCTAATGGCGAAATGTATGATCCCAAATCGCGTTGGCATCACTTTAATACCCGGTGCCTGGAACTGGCCGGGAAGCGAAGTTGTCGTTGGGTAGTCGTAGCTGACATTGCCGATTTTTTTCCTCACATCTATTTGCATCCTCTTGAACAGGTAATGGACAGAGCCACGAATCATTCACCGGTTGCGTATTGCGTTCTTCGACTAATACGTAACTGGAACGCACTTGTGTCCTACGGCTTGCCTGTTGGTTTGGCAGGTTCCCGGATTCTCGCGGAGGCGGCGATGTCGGACATTGACTCGTCGCTGAGGGGTGCCGCAAGAAAATACTGCCGCTATTCTGATGATATTAGGATTTTCTGCCGGTCAGAAGGAGAGGCCAGAGAATCATTAGAAGAGCTAGCCATGATTCTCTTTAATACCCACGGTTTGACACTGCAACCGCAGAAAACGCAGATTGTCCGCAAAGAAGACTATGCCAATCGCTTCGCCATAAGTGGGGAACGCATCGAGCTCGAAAGTTTGACCGAGAAACTCCAGGATCTCTTGGAAGAAGCTGGTGTTGAGAATGACTACGAGGATGAAATCGATTACGACAGCCTGTCGGAAGAGATCAAAGAACAGATCGATAGCCTCAATATGGTAAAGGTTTTCGATGAACAGATAGGACGACAACCCTGATCCGATTGTGATGCGGTTCGTCCTCTACCGATTGCGCCAACTTCGGCTTGAGGAAGCCATTGGTCCGATTCTCAGACATTTCGGGAGACTGCAACACGTCATAGATTCCGTTATGAAGTATTTGAGCAGCATGAGGGACGTAAGTACGACGCTACGTAGGCGCATTGGTGGGGCGGCGATAGCGACGGCGCGAAAACCATCCAGCGGATCGTACGAACGTATGTGCCTCATGAGCCTTTTCACGGAGAGTCGAGAGTTCAACCACGAAGATCGCTTTGAAAGACTGTATGAGGAGTTTCAGGATAATGCGACAAAGCGCGAATTGGTCCTAGCGCTCGGCCGATCGGCAGCAGCTCATTGGTTCATGGTAAGACGGCAAGACTATCTGGCTCTTGAGCCCTGGGCGAAGCGCGCATTCCTTGCCGCATTCAGCTGTGTCGCGGAGGATGCGAGGGGCCCTTTCTACCGCTCAGTGCGCGGTGGTGCAGACGTGCTAGAGAGCGCAATCCTCAATTGGGTCGCTGCCAATCCATTTTCGTAATCCGACAATCCAAAATGCATAAGGCCGCTTGGTCGGCTACTTTGCGGCGGTGGGGTGGGTGTTGCCGTTGGAGGAGGCGAGGGCGAGGGAGGGGGCGAGGGCGGCGCCGGTGTAGGATTTTTTGTTGCGGGCGACTTGTTCGGGAGTGCCTTGGGCAACGATGCGGCCGCCGTCGGAGCCGCCTTCGGGGCCGAGATCGATGAGCCAGTCGGCCTGTTTGATGACGTCGAGGTGGTGCTCGATGATGATGATGGTGTTGCCGAGGTCGACGAGGCGATTGAGCACGTCGAGCAGCTTTTTCACGTCGTCAAAATGCAGGCCAGTGGTGGGCTCGTCGAGAATGTAGAGCGTGCGCCCGGTTTGCCGACGGGAGAGTTCGCGGGCGAGTTTGGTGCGCTGGGCTTCGCCGCCGGAAAGAGTGGTGGCGGACTGGCCGAGCTGCACGTAGCCGAGGCCGACGTCGACCATGGTTTGGAGCTTTTGTTTTATTTGCGGGATGTTTTCGAGAACGGGCAGCGCGTCTTCGATGGGCATTTCGAGAAGATCGGAAATGGAATAGCCCTTGTAGCGGACGGAAAGAGTTTCGGCATTGTAGCGTTTGCCGCGGCAGACTTCGCAGGTGACGTAAACGTCGGGCAGAAAATTCATTTCGATGCGACGCAGGCCGTCGCCCTGGCAGGCTTCGCAGCGGCCACCTTTGACGTTGAAGCTGAAGCGGCCCGGGCGGTAGCCACGTTCGCGGGATTCGGGAAGCATAGAGAAAAGCTCGCGAATCGGCGAGAAAACTCCGGTGTATGTGGCGGGATTCGAGCGCGGAGTGCGTCCGATGGGCGCCTGGTCAATCTCGATGACTTTGTCGAGATGCTCGAGGCCGAGAATTTCGCGATGCGCGCCGGGAGTTTCGCTGGAACGATAGAGTTTTTGCGCGAGGGCGCGATAGAGAATGTCGTTGACGAGTGTGGATTTGCCGGAGCCGGAGACTCCGGTGACGACGGTGAGCAGGCCGAGGGGAAATTCGACGTCGAGGTTTTTCAGATTGTTGGCGTGCGCGCCGAGGATTTTCAGCGATTTGCCGTTGGGTTTGCGGCGTTGCGGCGGGATGGGGATTTTCAAATCTCCAGCGAGGTAGCGGCCGGTGAGCGAATTGGAGTTGGCGGCGATTTGCGGAGGCGGGCCGATGGCGACGACGTGGCCTCCGGCTTTACCCGCGCCGGGGCCGAGGTCGACGACATAGTTGGCGCGGCGAATGGTTTCCTCGTCATGTTCGACGACGAGAACGGTGTTGCCGAGGTCGCGGAGAGTTTCGAGAGTGCCGAGCAGACGGCCGTTGTCGCGCGCGTGCAGGCCGATGGAAGGCTCGTCGAGAACGTAGAGGACGCCGCGCAAGCGCGAGCCGATTTGCGTTGCGAGGCGAATGCGCTGAGCTTCGCCGCCGGAGAGCGTGGCAGCGGAACGGTCAAGCGTGAGATAGCTGAGGCCGACGGCGAGAAGAAAATCGAGGCGCTCGGCGACTTCGTTGAGCGGGCGTGCGGCGATAGCATGCTGGCGCGGCGTGAGGCCGCTGAGAATTTTGTCGACGGCGGCGCGAGCGTCAGCGAGAGAAAGTTCGGTGAATTCGGCGATGGAATAGTCGCCGACTCTTACGGCGAGGCTTTCGGGACGCAGGCGCTTTTGGCCGCACGCGGCGCAAGGCGTGGGTGACATGTACTGCGTGAGATATTCGCGATATTCGTCGGAAGTGGTTTCTTCGAGATTGCTTTCGAGATGATCGATGACGCCTTTGAAATTGAGGCCTTTGGTGGGACGGCCGTTCGCGGGATTGCCGTAGAGAATTAGATTTTGGACGCGACGCGAGAGCTGGTCGAATGGCGTATCGAGATCGAAGCCGTTGGCAAGGCCGGCGATTTTCAGAGTGCGCTGCAAAGAAGAGGACGAGCCGCCGGGTCCGAGGCCGCCCTGAAAGAGCGGCTTGGACCAATCGACGATGATTTTTGCGGGATCGAAATTGAATTTTGCGCCGAGGCCGTGACATTCGGGGCACGCACCGTAAGGCGAATTGAAGCTGAAAGAGCGCGGCTCGACTTCGGGAACGGAAATGCCGCAATCGGAGCAGGCAAGCTTTTCGGAGTACATGTGCTCTTCGCCGCCGACAACGGCGATGGTGACGAGGCCTTCGGTCAGCTTAGTGGCGGTTTCGATGGACTGTTCGAGGCGCTTGGCGATTCCTTCCTTGATGAGCAAACGGTCGATGACAATTTCGATGGTGTGATTTTTGCGGCGGTCGAGAGCTGGAGGTTCGTCGAGATTGACGAGCTCACCGTCAACGCGAGCGCGGATGAATCCGGCTTTGGCAAATTTCTCGAATTCCTTTTTGTATTCGCCTTTGCGTCCGCGCACGACGGGCGCGAGGATCATAATGCGTTCTTCGGACTTGAGGGCACGGACATATTGGACGATTTGTTCCGTAGATTGGCGGGCGATGAGTTTGCCGCAGTTGGGGCAGTGCGGCGCACCGATGGAACTGTAGATAACGCGAAGGTAGTCGTAGATCTCGGTGATAGTGCCGACGGTGGAGCGCGGCGAGCGCGTTGTAGTTTTCTGCTCGATGGCGATGGAAGGCGAAAGACCCTCAACGGAGTCGACTTCGGGGCGCTCCATTTGGTCGAGGAACTGGCGTGCGTAGGCAGAAAGGGATTCGACGTAGCGGCGCTGACCTTCGGCGTAGAGAGTGTCGAACGCAAGCGAGGATTTGCCGGAGCCGGAAAGTCCGGTGATGACGGTCAGCGAGTTGCGCGGGATTTCGAGGCTGATGTTCTTCAGATTGTGCTGGCGCGCGCCGCGAATGACGATTTTCTGAAGGGCCATGTTTTCCGAGTGAGAACTTACAGGCGCATCCGTCGCACAGCGCGGACAATACGCCCAAGTTAATCCACCAACATAGCAAGCGAGCACAGGGAGGGTCAAGCGGGCGGCAACTCAGGTCGTGATGCCATTTTAGATCACACCAGCATCTCGTTCGGCACGGGGGCGGTGCTACAATTGGTTTAGTTACGGTCGATCGCCGATGGCTGCTGAAACCTGCAAACACGCGCACACGATTCTTGTCGCAAAGGACGAGCACGAGGAGTACCGCGAATGTCTCGATTGCGGTGAGATTTTCGATCCGGCGGAACGTGAATCCTCGACTCAGGAAACTCAGAAGTTTGGCGAGTCTCTTTCCGACGCTTAGGCGTCAAGTTCCTTCCAGATTGAGATTGTTTCTCTCTAGCCGCGCCATGTCAGTTGTGGTATGAACCCGGCGAAATCATCGAATGAAGGCAATAATGCATCCTCGAGCCAAAGGAGACGGCTATGCGAAAAATCATTCTCTGCGGGTTAGCGCTTATGCTGCTGGGTTCGTTGAGCCAAGCACAGGAAACCGAGACCGAGCGCCAGGCGGCGCGCGACGTGGTCACGCAAATCCAGCAGCTCGAGCAATCGCTCGCCGTTCCAGCGATGGTGGAGAAGCTGACCGCGCGGGATAATCAGCGCGACGAGATCATTGCGCGGGTAAAGCAGCTGATGCAGACAGACTTGCTGCCGATGTCTGATTGGATCACGCTGCATCCAGAGATTGGTTTCACGGAGAAGCAAGCGGTTGCCAAGCTCACCGAGTATTTGCAGGCACATGACTTTGACGTGACCATCGGCGTCGCGAACCTGCCGACAGCATTCGTTGCAAAATACAAGCGCGGTACCGCAGGGCCAAATTTGGGCGTGATCGTCGAATATGATGCGCTGCGCGGAACCAAGGGGCCCTTCCACGGTGACCAGCACAGCGCGCAAGGACCGGTCGGACTGGCTGCCGCGATTGCAGTGTCTGAGTTTCTAACGCGCAGTCACACGCCGGGAACAGTCACGGTGTATGGAACGCCAGCCGAAGAAATGTCGCCGCCCGATGTTAAGACCGTCATGTGGAAGGCCGGCGTTTTTCGGGACGCGGATATCATCGTGCGAAGCCACTCCACCAGAGCGACGACGCGCCCTGCGCCCGGATTTGGCACTTGCTGCATGAACATTGACGGCGTGAAGTACACGTTTTACGGGGCCCCGGCTCATGAATTGGAAGCATGGAATGGCCGCAATGCCCTCGAGGCCGTGATCAAACTCTTCAACAACACTGACAGTATCCGCAGCAATATTCGCCCTGAGGCCCGGATTCAAGGCGTGATTACCGAAGGAGGTGCGGCGCCGAATGTTGTTCCTGATAAAGCGTCCGCTGATTTCTACATACGCTATCCAGACGCCGTTTACCTGGAGCAGATCACGAAATGGATTGATGACGCAGCGCGTGCTGCTGCGTTGGCAACCGGCACAAAAGTTGTCATCGATCACTACTCGCACGACCGCGATGGGATTTCCATTGCCAGTCTTTCGGAGCTGGACTTTGCTTACATGAAGATGTTCGGAGCCACGGGAATCATCCCAGAGCCGGGCAAGCCGCAGGGCTACGATGAAACGGGAAGCGTGTCGAGTTCCATTCCTGGCATCGGCGTCACCGCAAAATCGTCCGATTGGCCAAATCACACTTATGGAATGCTCGCGGACGCTACAACCGACGTGGGTCACTCCGGCTTTGTGGTTGATGCTGAAACCGAAGCTGCGATTCTGTATGATTTTGCAACTCATCCAGAGTTGCGCAGCGCGGTGAAAACAGAATTCACGCGCATCCAGGAACTTTTCGCTGAGTATCAGAGGGATTTGCAGAAGGCGTATCCGCAACCGGAAGTTCCCGAGCCGAAATAGAACCGTCCTACCCGACTACTATTCTCCTTGACAATTCCTGCTCACTATTTTATCTTGCCATAGTCTAACTATGCATCGTTCACCTATGCGAGGAACCTATGCACCGTGACGAAATACCGCCCGGCACGCTTTACTTGCTCATCTTGAAGACTTTGGCGCGCGGCGGCGAGCTCCACGGATACGAAATCGCCAAGACTATTCAGCAGAATTCCGAAGACGTGCTGCAAGTCGAAGAAGGCTCGCTCTATCCGGCGTTGCAGCGGATGCTGGTCAAGGGTTGGGTGAAAGCTTATTGGGGCACGACGGCGGAAAACCGCAGGGCGCGTTATTACCGGCTCACGACCTTGGGCCGGAAGCAGTTGCAGATCGAACAGTCACAGTTCGAGCGCGTGATCGGTGCGATCACTCGCGTGATTGAAACAGCATGAGAGAAGCCGATCCGTAAGGAGCAAGCGCAAAAATGGGCAGAATCGGCGAATTGTGGCGGCGGCTGGCGATGTTGTTCCGGCGGGGGAAATTCGACCGCGACATGGACGAGGAGATTCGTCTCCACCTCGAGTTGCGCGAGAAAGAACGGGCAGCAAACGGATTTTCGGCGGAAGATGCCCACATGAACGCGCGCAAAAACTTCGGCAACGCGCTGGCGTTGCGCGAAGCAAGTCACGATTCGTGGGGCTGGGCCTGGCTCGAGCATCTAGCTCAGGACTTGAAGTTTGCGTTTCGCATGTTGCGCAAGAGTCCAGGATTCACGGCTGTAGCCGTGCTCACGCTGGCCCTCGGCATTGGCGCAAACACCGCGATTTTCTCCATTGTGGATGCAATCTTCCTTCGGCCTCTGCCGTTCGCACACGCGAACCGCATTTACTTAGTTGACCGCACTGGAAATCGCCTGGGCGGTAGCTCTATCTCGGAGGCGATCTTCGTGGCGTGGCAGCGCGAGGCGGACGGTATCTTCGAACATCTCGGACTGTTCCGGAGCATTGGTACGGTGAAACTGACCGGAACCGGCGAAGCGGAAATGATCTCCGCCGCAGGGGCGTCGCCGGAATTCTTCCCAGCGCTCGGCATTCAGCCCGAGATGGGCCGCAATTTCAATCCTCAGGATGGGAAGCCTGACGCCCCGCACGTGGCGATCTTAAGCGATAGTTTTTGGCGCAACCGATTCGGCTCCGACCCGAACGTTCTGGGACATAGCGTCACTCTGGAGGGTCTTCCGTTTACGATCGTAGGTGTTCTCCCGCCCCAATTCATGTGGCCGGTTGAGGCTTCGCCACCTCAAGTCTGGCTGGCGGTGCAGGTTCCTGTGATCAGCAATAATCCGTCCAACGGTGGCCGGCTTGCGATTGGCCGTTTGAAGCCCGGCGTGTCACTCGCGCAGGCAGAAGCAGCGCTGACTCCCGCTCTCGGAGAGCTGCATCATGAATTTCCGCAGATGTTCAGTCCGGAAGAGAAGGCGCACCTTGATCTCCTCCATGACTTCTTGACGAAGGGAGCGGGGTCTGCGCCACTGTTGCTCTTTGGCGCGGTTGGACTGGTGTTGCTAATTGCTTGCGCCAACGTCGCGAACTTGATGCTCGCCCGCTCGGCAGCGCGCCAGCGGGAAATGGCTGTCCGCGCCGCGATTGGTGCCAGCCGCGCTCGAATTGTGAGCCAACTTCTGACCGAGAGCGTGATCCTTGCAGTCTTCGGTGGCGGGATAGGACTCTTTGTGTGCTACGCGGTTTTTGGCGCGATCCTGTCGTTCGTTCCCACGGAAATTCCTCACATCGGTGCTTACAAAATCGATGGCATCGTGCTTCTCTTTTCATTCTTACTCAGTGTTCTCACCGGAATTATTTTTGGTCTCGCCCCGGCAATGACCGCGTCCAAAGTAGACCTAAATGGTTCACTCAAAGACGCGAGGGCGCAGAGCACGCCGAGTGGAGCAGGTCGTATTCGGAGTGTCTTGGCGTCGAGCGAGGTGGCGATTTCTCTGATTCTCTTGATTGGCGCAGCGCTGACGATTCAAAGTTTGGCGCGTCTGATGTGGGCTCCTGCGGGATTTGACGCGTCGAACGTGCTGACCTTTCGCGTTGCGCTTTCAGGAGAAAAGTATGGCACCGCACAGAAGCGCTCGACATTCTTCAAGCAGGCTATCGAACGACTCGCGGCGTCGCCAGGCATCGAAGCGGCGGGTGTCACCGATACGCTGCCATCTCTCGACACGGGCTCGGACATGCTTTTCAGCCTGGAAAATGAATTCAATGCGCAAGGCAGCACGGAAGCTCATGACGCGGACATTCGCGTCATCAGCCCGGACTATCTCCGGGTATTGCACGTTCCCCTGGTACGTGGGCGTCTGTTCAACGAATCGGATAATGCCACAAACACTCCCGTGGTGCTCATCAATCAAGCGATGGCCAAAGCGCTCTGGCCCGGGCAGGATCCAATCGGTCATCGCATATGGATCGGTAAGTCGATGGGACCGTCTGGCGCAGAGCCCGCCCCGCGGCAGATTGTCGGCGTTGTCGCCGATATGCGACAGGATTCCCTGGCTGATCCGTCTAACCCAGCGATGTACATTCCCTATGAGCAGACAAAGTACACGGATTCTGAATACTTTGTCCTGCGTACCGCACGTTCGCCTCTCCTCGCGGTTCCACAAGCGCGCGACGCTCTGCGGGCCATTGATCCTGAAACTCCGCCAACGCAAGTCAGTTCTATGCAAGATGTCGTCTACGCGTCGGTCAAGGATTGGCGCTTCCACGCGACTTTGCTCGGGATTTTCGGAGCTCTGGCGCTTGTTATCGCCGCAATTGGTGTCTACGGTGTGATTTCGTATTCCGTTGTGCAGCGCACGCACGAAATCGGCATTCGCATGGCCCTCGGCGCGCAGCAGTCCAGCATCCTTCGGCTGGTGATTCGACAAGGTTTGACGCTTGCGGGTGTCGGGATCGTCGTGGGAATCGGCGCGGCGCTTGCTCTCGCGCGCTTGATCGCCAGTTTGCTCTACGGTGTAAGCGCCACTGACCCGCTGACGTTCGCTGGAGTTGCAGCGCTGTTACTCATTGTTGCGGTTGCGGCATGCTACATCCCAGCGCGACGCGCCATGCATGTCGATCCCATGGTCGCACTGCGGTACGAGTAATAACAAAATGGTGAGCGCAGATGAGTCGACTCAGTGAATTTTGGCGGCGACTGGCTATGCTGTTCCGTCGCAAGCAATTTGACCAAGGGATGGACGAAGAGATTCGTTTGCACCTAGAATTGCGAGAAAGAGATCACGCCGCGAACGGATTTTCGCCCGAGGAGGCGCACATGAACGCGCGAAAGAATTTCGGCAACACTCTCGCAGTGCGTGAAGTGAGCCACGATTCTTGGGGCTGGGCGTGGCTCGAACATTTGTCGCAGGACTTGAAGTTCTCTTTTCGCATGCTGAGCAAGAATCCAGGATTCACGGCGATTGCGATCTTGACATTAGCGCTGGGGATTGGCGCAAATACGGCGATCTTTTCGTTTGTGTACGGCGTGCTCCTCGCACCGTTGCCGTATCAGAATCCCTCGCGGCTCGTGATGCTGAACGAGACGACGCCGAGGGTCGGCAATGTCAGCACTTCTTACCCCAATTTTCTGGACTGGAGGACGCAGAGCAAGAGCTTTTCGCAAATGGCGTACGTTGAGGAGATGAGTTTCAATCTCGCAGGCGCAGGCGTGAGTCAACCGGAAAACATAATCGCGGACGCGGTCTCGCCGAATTTTCTTTCTATGATGGGAGTGCAACCCCTGTTGGGCCGCGACTTCGAGCCCTCGGAGGAAAAAACCGGCACGGCGCCGGTCGTGCTGCTGAGTTATCCCCTTTGGCAGTCGCATTTTGGCGGTGATCATGGCGTGATCGGACGGACTCTTACGCTCGATGGGCGCAGCTTTACGATTATCGGAGTGTTGCCGGCGAATTATCGCTGGTTGGGGAAGATAGATGTAATGCTGCCGATCAGCATCTGGGCGACGATGAGTAATTCTGACGCAACAGAGAGGGGCGATCGCGGCGACAGCATAGTCATTGGGCGGCTAGCGGCTGGAGTCGGCTTCCCGCAGGCGCGCGTGGAAATGGAAGGAATCGCCGCGCTGTTGGCGAAGGAATATCCGGCGGCCAACGACCAATTCGGCGTAGCGTTGCAATCGATTCATGAAGCGTTCGTGAGCGGCACGCAGCAGGCCATCCTCATTCTGCTTGGCGCGGTAATGTTCGTGCTGCTGATCGCCTGCGCGAACGTGGCGAATCTGTTCTTGGTTCGCGGAGCAGCAAGGACGAAAGAAATCGCACTGCGCATTGCCTTCGGCGCGAGCCGGAGCCGAATCATTCGCCAGATGCTGACGGAAAGCTTTGTGCTTGCGTTACTCGGCGGCGTGTTAGGCCTGGCGCTGGCGATTGGCGGAATTCACGGAATGACCCAGTTGATTCCGACCGGTACGCTTGGCGGAGCGAGCGTGAGTTTGAACGGTGCTGTCTTGCTGTTCACCGCCGGAGTCGTGGTCTTGGCCGCCTTCATTTTTGGATTGGCTCCCGCGTTGCATTCAACCAAGCAGGACGTGCAGTCCGAGCTAAAAGAGGGCGGACGAACGGCGAGCGTCGGCGCAGCGCAAAACCGTTTGCGCGGCGTGCTTGCTATATCCGAGATCGCTCTCGCACTGGTTCTTTTGGTCAGCGCAGGGCTAATGATGAAAAGTCTCTACAAACTGATGAGCGTAAATCCAGGTTTCCAAACGGATCGTGTAATAACGATGGAAATGTATCTGAGCGCGCAGAAATATGCCCAGGGCACAGCACAGATCAATTTCTGGCAGCAGTTGCTCGACCGCGTGCGTGCGCTGCCGGGCGTGGAGAGTGCGGCAGTGGGAACCAATATCCCCCTGACGGGTAATCACGGCCGGACGGATATCACCATCGAAGGGATGACGCTGCCGAAACCGGGAAGTTTTCCGCATCCGGATACTCACACGGTCAGTCCAGATTATGCCCGCACGCTCGGGATGGCGCTTGAGCGCGGCAGGACGTTCACCGACGCAGACAATGAACACGGGCAGCTTGTTGCCATGGTGAATGACAAGCTCGCCCGGCAGTTCTGGCCGAATCAAGATCCCATCGGCAAGCGTTTTATGTGGGGACGCTTCAAACCCGACTCGAAGACTCCGCCGAAGTGGATCACGGTGGTCGGCGTAGTCGGCGATACGAAGCTGTATGGCCTCGAGAACCCGGCGCGACTCGAAGTGTATGATCCATTCCGGCAAGACGCCGACGGCAACATGGATCTGATGGTGAAGTCGCGGCTTGATCCCGCAACGCTGACTTCCGAAGTTCGCAGCGCGGTAGCGTCGATCGACAAAGACGAGCCGATTTTCAATATTTCAACGATGAACGAATTGCGAAGCAATTCTGTCGCGACTCGAAGACTTACACTGATCTTGCTCGGACTCTTCAGCGCGCTTGCATTGGCCCTAGCGGCCATCGGAATATACGGTGTGATTTCATATTCTGTCGCGCAGCGCACCCATGAAATCGGCATTCGCATGGCGCTGGGGGCACAGCGCGAGGATGTATTGCGCATGGTTTTGAGGCAGGGCGGGAAGATTGCGCTAATCGGTACTGCGATCGGACTTGCTGCGGCGTTTGGCCTAACTCAGACGATGTCGAGTCTGCTTTTCTCAGTCAGCGCCAGCGATCCGCTTACGTTTGCTGGGGTAGCAGTTTTGCTCTTGGTGGTGGCAATGCTCGCATGCTACATCCCCGCGCGGCGGGCGGTCCGCGTTGACCCCATGATCGCGCTGCGATACGAGTAACTCGAAGATCGCGAACTGCTCGCGGCGCGGTCGAGGCTACCGAATTCCCAGTATTTCGATGATTCGGATTACGTCTTTTTGGGCCACGTCGTAGAGTTCGTGCTCGTCTTCTTGTTCGAGCCGTTCGCGCAAATATTGTGCCGCAATAAAGCTGGCTTCACGGTCCGTCAGACTGCGTTTGAACCGTTCTCGGAATTCAACGAATCCCGTGTGCGCCAGTCCAAGGATGACGCCTTTTCCATCCACGTAGAAC
>DATFQU010000091.1:0-8619 GCA_035264005.1 Candidatus Acidiferrales bacterium | reverse complement strand
GGGCCAAGATGTTCGAAGAGGACCTGGTAATACAGCGCGATAGTTTCCGCCTTTCCGCTTACGTCACTTAATTTTTGTAAATTCACTTGAGAGTCCGAATGCCGGCGGATATTTGACCCTTCCGCTGGCACCGTCGAGAGCCCCGGCACGCAGCTCGAGGGCCATGAAGGCGTCTTTCGGAAAAGGGCTTACCAGTGGTTCGGCTTTTTCTTTGGAAAAGCCAAACCTCGGGTAGTAATTGGGATGCCCAAGAACGATAACGATCTTCTCGTTTCGTTCGCGCAACAAGTCCAGACCTTCGCGAATCAGGCGTTCGCCAATGCCCTGGCGCTGGTAAGCCGGCTGGACTGCGACCGGAGCTAGAGCTACGGCCGGAACTGAGCAGCTATTTTTTTCAATAGCAATCCGCGTGAAAAGGATGTGCCCGATAATTTGCTGCCCCGATTCCGCAATCAGCGAGAGCAAGATTACGCGTTCGCCCCGCAAGCGATCGATCAAATCAGCTTCTTCAGGCCTGCCGAAAGCGGCTTCGTTGATTGAACGAATCGCCGTCCGCACACCGTCATCCTGAGGGTCTTCCTCGCGAATGATCAAGGTATCTTGCGCATGTCTCAACGTCCGGGACATTTGTTGTCACGATACCGAGCAAGAAACGCTCAGTCAAGAAATGGCAATTGGAATAGTTGAGCGCCTGTACGAGTGTACAGGTTCCTGTTACAGAACGACTCGGAACGGGAAGCGCAATTCCCAGTTGCGTGCATGCTAAGGTTGGGTCTCGTTGCAAATTTTTCCGCAGCCGTGCGCCAGGAGCATGGGTAAATGTCGTCGCGCTTGGGTGAAATACTGGTTCGAGACAGCCTGATCTCGCAGGATCAGTTGAAGCAGGCGCTCGACTACCAGAAGAGGGAAGGCGGACGGCTGGGCACGTGCCTGGTGAAGCTGGGCATTGTCAGCGACGAAGACATAACGGCAGTGCTTTCACGGCAGTACGGCGTTCCTTCCATCAACTTGAAGTTCTACGAAGTGGATCCCACGGTCATCAAGCTAATTCCACAAGAAACAGCGGTGCGGTATCAGATTGTTCCGCTGTCGCGCGTGGGTTCGACGCTGACGATTGCGATGACGGACCCGACGAACGTCTTCGCAATGGACGATATCAAGTTCATGACGGGATTCAACGTGGAGCCGGTGGTCGCGTCGGAAACGGCGATCGTGGAGGCGATCGGAAAGTTCTATGGGGCAATCGAGAGTGTGCAAGAGCTCGACAAGGTGATGAAGGACCTTGCCGACGAGGAAGCGGCGCTGGAGTTGTCGCAAGAAGAAGCGGACAACATGGACCTCGCGTCGCTGGAGAAGGCGGCGGAAGAGGCTCCGATCATCAAGCTGGTGAACCTGGTTTTGACGGACGCGGTGAAGCGGGGAGCAAGCGATATTCACGTCGAGCCGTACGAAAAAGAGTATCGCGTGAGGTTCCGTATTGATGGCGTGATGCAGAACGTGATGTCGCCGCCGCTGAAGTTGCGAGACGCGATTACAAGCCGCATCAAGATCATGGCCAAGCTAGACATCAGCGAGAAGCGGCTGCCGCAAGACGGCCGCATCATGATCAAGTACGCGAAGGACGGAAAGAAAAAGGAGTTGGACTTCCGCGTTTCGACCGTGCCAACGCTCTTCGGCGAAAAAATCGTGCTCCGGTTGCTGGATAAGGAGAATTTGCGGCTGGACATGACGAAATTGGGATTCGAGAAAGAGTCGCTGGACAAATTCACGCGAGCGATTTTGCGGCCGTACGGAATGGTGCTGGTGACAGGGCCAACGGGATCGGGCAAGACGAACACGCTGTATTCGTCAGTCGCGCGGCTGAATACGCCGGATACGAACATCATGACGGCGGAGGATCCGGTCGAATTTCAGTTGCCGGGAATCAATCAGGTGCAGATGAAGGAGCAGATCGGACTGAACTTCGCGTCGGCGTTGCGCGCGTTTTTGCGGCAAGACCCCAACATTATTCTGGTCGGCGAAATTCGAGACTTCGAGACGGCGGAAATTGCGGTGAAAGCGGCATTGACAGGCCATTTGGTGCTGTCGACGCTGCACACGAACGACGCGCCGTCGACGATCAGCCGGTTGATGAACATGGGAATTGAGCCGTTCCTTGTGGCGACTTCGGTGAACTTGATCGCGGCCCAGCGGTTGGTGCGTCGCGTTTGCGGGGGATGCAAGGAGCCGATGCAGATTACGCCGCAGGCACTGGTGGATGCGGGATACACGCAGGAAGAATCGAAGACCACGACGATTTATCACGGGCGCGGCTGCGGGACGTGCAATAGCACGGGGTACAAGGGGCGCGTGGCGCTCTACGAAGTGATGGAAGTGACGGACGAGTTGAAGGAATTGATTCTGGTGGGCGCTTCGGCGCTGGAGTTGAAGAAAAAGGCGCTGGAGGGCGGAATGATCACGCTGCGAAAAAGCGGATTGATTAAGGTCGCGGCGGGAATGACCACATTGGAAGAAGTGGTACGCGAGACGGTGCTGTAAAGCTAAGGAGCAGAGATGGCGACGATTCCGCTGAGCGAGCTGTTGAAGAAAATGATTGAGATGGGCGGGAGCGACTTGCATTTGTCGACGAACAGCGCGCCTCGCGTGCGCGTGCACGGGCATTTGCGGCCGCTGGACATGCCGCCATTGACGGCAGCGGACACGAAGGCGCTGGCGTATAGCGTTCTGACGGATGCACAGAAACACCGTTTGGAAGAAAACCTGGAGCTGGACTTTTCGTTCGGATTGAAGAGCCTGGCGCGCTTTCGCGGAAACATTTTCCATCAGCGCGGCGCAGTGGCAGCGGTTTTCCGGACGATTCCGTGGGAAATCAAGAGCTTCGACGCGCTGGCGCTGCCGGCGGTAGTACGGAGCTTGTGCGACAAGCCGCGCGGATTGGTGCTGGTGACGGGGCCGACGGGTTCGGGGAAGTCGACGACGCTGGCGGCGATGCTGGACAAGATTAACAACGAACGCGAAGAGCACATGATTACGATCGAGGACCCGATCGAGTTCCTGCACAACCACAAGAAATGTTTGGTGAACCAACGCGAAGTGCATTCGGATACGCATTCGTTCTCGAATTCGCTGCGCGCGGCATTGCGCGAAGACCCGGACGTAGTGCTGATCGGCGAAATGCGCGACCTGGAGACGATTGAGTCGGCGTTGCGAATCGCGGAAACGGGCCACCTGACGTTCGCGACGCTGCACACGAATTCCGCGGCGAGCACGATCAACCGTGTCGTCGACGTTTTTCCGGCGCACCAGCAGCCGCAGGTACGCGCGCAGCTCTCGATGGTGCTGGAAGGGATTCTTTGCCAGTCGCTGCTGCCGCGAGTGGACGGAAGAGGCCGCGCGATGGTGATGGAAATCCTGATTCCGAACGCGGCAATCAGAAACCTGATTCGCGAGGACAAGATCCACCAGATTTATTCGGCAATGCAAACGGGCACGGGTACGACGGGGATGCAGACGTTCAATCAGTCTTTGGCGAACGCGTATTTTCAGAAAACGATCAGCATGGAAACAGCGCTTTTACGGTCATCGAATCCTGATGAGTTGCAGGATTTGATCAATCGCGGAGTGACTTCGCCCGTGATGGCCGGAAAAACTCTAGGTAAGCGGTAAGCGGATTCGAGGAAAAAGAAACAGGAGGCAACGCAAATGCCGGTCTACACATACACCGGAGTCAACCGAGCGGGAACGAAAGTAACCGGGGAGCGAACCGCGACGACGAAGGCCGAGCTGCAGAACGTTCTGCGGCGCGAGCAGATCAACGTCAGCAAAGTGTCGGAAAAGGGGAAGGAATTCTCGATTCCGTCCTTCGGCGGCGACAAGGTCAAAAACAAAGAACTGGCGGTGTTCACGCGACAGTTCTCGGTGATGATCGACGCCGGATTGCCGCTGGTGCAGTGCCTGGAAATTCTCGCTCAGCAGCAGGAGAACAAGAGCTTCCAGAAGATTCTGACTGGCGTGCGGTCATCGGTGGAGGGCGGCGCGACGCTGTCATCTTCGATGAAGCAGTACGAGAAGGTGTTCGACCCGCTGTACCACAACATGGTGGAGGCGGGCGAGACGGGCGGTATTCTGGACACGATTCTGCAGCGCCTTGCGACGTACATTGAAAAGAACGTGAAGCTGAAGCGCGCCGTGCAGTCGGCGATGATTTACCCCGCGGCGGTGATGGGCATCGCGGCGGGCGTGATCGCGCTGCTACTGTGGAAGGTGGTGCCAATCTTTATCACTTTGTTTGCGGGTTTGGGAGCGGAGTTGCCGCTGCCGACGCGCATCGTAATCGTGCTCAGCAATTTCGTGGGCAGTATTTGGGGATTGCTGGTCGTGGTGTTCGTCGTGGGAGGGGCCTTCGCAATGAAGGTGTGGTATGGGACGCCGCAAGGAAGGATGGCGATTGACGCTGGATTGCTGAAGCTTCCCGTTATCGGGATGCTGCTGCGGAAGATTGCGGTGGCCCGGTTCACGCGGACGCTAGGAACGCTGATTTCCAGCGGCGTGCCCATCCTGGAAGGGCTGGACATCACGGCGAAGACGTCCGGTAACGCGGTGGTGGAGCGCGCCATCCAAAAAACTCGAAAGGCGGTCGAAGCTGGACGTTCGCTGGTGGATCCGCTGAAGGAAACGGAAGTGTTTCCGGGAATGGTGACGCAGATGATAGCGGTCGGCGAGCAGACGGGCGCGATGGATGCGATGCTTCAGAAAATCGCTGACTTCTACGAAGACGAAGTGGATGCCGCGGTGAAGGACCTGCTGACGTTGATGGAGCCGATCATGATTATGTTCTTGGGAATCGTGGTCGGAGGCATTGTGATTTCGATGTACCTGCCACTGTTCTCGCTGATTGGAAAACTGGCGACGGGCGGCTAGGCCGATTTGCCTGGGGGAACTGCAGGGCTTCGGGACGGGCGGCTTTCGATTCCTACGTGAGTCGAGAGCCGTTCCGGCTCCTCATTCGGAGCGCGACCGATCCGAACTTCTGCGGCGGGGGACTTCACGGATAACCGGGGATGGAACTCACGCAAAATACGACGCAATGGCTCGGATGGCTGGGACGAGTGCGGTTCCTGGTTATCTCTTTCCTTCTTGCGGTGGTGCTGGCAGTGCGTCAGCTCGCGCCGCTGCCGCTTGTTGCGAAGTACTTTGTTTCCGTAATTCTCCTCTGGTACTTCCTGGCCGTTTGCTTTGTGATCTTGTTGCGGTGGATTCCGCAGGCGCGCTGGCACGCGCCGCTTGAGGTGACCAGCGACATCATTTTGATCACCGGCCTGGTGTACTCGACCGGGGGACAAGAAAGCTCTTTCATCTCGCTTTACCTGCTGGCAATCCTGATGGCCAGCGTGCTGTTTGAGCGGCGCGGGATATTCATTGTGGCGGGCGGAGCGTTCGCCCTGCTCGGAACACTAGTTGAATTGGTCGAATACGGGGTGATTCCGCGAACATCTCTCACAACGCCCACGGCGCGCTACCTGGAATTCTGGATATTCCTCAACTTACTGGCGTTTCTCGCTGTGGCATACCTGGGCAGCTTGCTAGGGCACATGCTACGGAGCAAGGGCGTTGAGCTGGAGGAGAAGCGCGAGGAACTGCGTGACCTACGAGCGTTCAACGAGAACATCATCGAGTCGATGCGTGGGGGGTTAATCACGACGGATCTGGAAGGGAAGATTTTGCTGGTGAATCACGCAGGCGGAGAAATTGCGGGGATTTCGCCGGAGGCGTTTATCGGGAAACAGATTCGCGAAGTGCTGCCGGGATTCTGGCTGACGGATGCGGACACGGATGCAGGGTTCATGGCGTCGCGGAAAGAGACGGAGTTTCACACGCCGACGGGGGAGAAACGTTTTTTGGGCGTGTCGGTATCGCCGTTGCAAACGGGGCAGCAGGGGTTGAGCGGATACGTTTTCAGTTTTCAGGATTTGACGGAACTGAAACGGCTGGAGCGCGAGGTCGAAACGAAAAACAGGATGGCCGCGGTGGGCCGGCTGTCCGCGGCGATCGCGCACGAAATTCGTCAGCCTCTGACGGCAATGACCGGGGCGCTCAAGGAACTGGCGCGGCTCGCTCCACTCGACGAGGATGATAAGAAATTGGTGCAAATTGTTGGACGGGAATCGGAGCGGTTGAACCAAATCATTACGGACTTTTTGGATTACTCGCGCGACAAGGCGTATTCGTTCTTGGGAAGCGACGTGCACTTGTTGATCGACGAGGCGTTGACGCTCATCGAGCGCGAGCAAGGCGCAGAGGGGAAATACCGAATTGAGCGAAAGTTTGCGGTGGAGCGCGCGATGGCGCGGGTTGACCGCGACCGCATCAAGCAGGTGATCTGGAACCTTTGCAATAACGCGCTGCGGGCAATGCCGAATGGCGGGACGCTGACGGTGAAGCTGAACGCGGATGAGGATTGGGTGCGCGTCGGGATACGAGACACGGGAGTTGGTTTGGACGCGAGGCAAGCGGCGAAACTGTTCGAGCCGTTCCAATCGGGATTTCCAAAAGGGACAGGGCTGGGTTTGGCGATTGTTTATCAAGTGGTGCAGGCGCATGAGGGGCGGATCCGCGTGGAATCCGAGCCGGGGCACGGTTCAGAATTTGTGGTCGAGCTGCCACGGCTGGGGGCGATGGAGTTCCCGGCTGCGCGTCCTCATGCGAATCGCGCGCTGGCATCACAACCTGCAGCGATGGGATGGAAGTGAGGACAAATGGCACACATGCTCGTCGTGGATGACGAAAAGTCAATCTGCGAGCTGCTGGAAATCACGTTCAGAAAAGAAGGCCATCGCGTCGAAGTGGCGAGCAATGGCGACGCGGCCAAGCGGCGGCTGGAATCACAGATTTACGACATCGTGATTTCGGATATCCGCATGCCGGACATGACCGGAGTGGATTTGCTGCGGTATTCGAAGGAGATGTCTGCCGCGACGGTTTTTATCCTGATCACTGGAGTGCCCACGATTGGAACGGCGATCGAAGCGGTGAATTTCGGGGCGGACAGGTACGTGATTAAGGGTGACAAGCTGCTCGACGAATTGCGGCCAGCGGTGCAGCAGGTGGCGGAAAGCCTGAAGCTGAAAAAGGAAGCGGGAATTCTGCGGCGTGAGCTGCGGCGGCTGACCGGCCTGGACAATATTGTGGGCGGAAGTCCGAAGATGCGGACGATCTTCGAACTGATTCAAACGATTGCGCCGCAATCGAGCCGCGTACTGATCACGGGGGAGAGCGGTACCGGAAAAGAATTGGTGGCGCGAGCGATTCACGAGAATAGCGCGCGCGCGAAGGCGCCGTTTATCACGATCAACTGCGGCGCGTTCCCGGAGACTCTGCTGGAGTCAGAACTGTTTGGATATGTAAAGGGAGCGTTCACGGGAGCGAATGAGAATCGCTCGGGACTATTCCAGGCCGCCGATGGCGGCACGCTATTCATGGACGAAATCGGGAACATGAGTCCGACAATGCAGGTGAGGCTGTATCGCGTATTGCAGGAAGGCAAGGTTCGGCCGGTCGGGAGCACCGAAGAAGTGGACGTGGACGTGCGCGTGATTGCCGCGACGAATAAAGATTTGGAGAAAGAGATTGCCGAAGGGCGTTTCCGTGAGGATTTGTATTACCGGTTGAGCGTGATTCCGGTGCATCTGCCAGCACTGCGCGAACGACGCGAAGACATTCCTTTGCTGGCGCGGCACTTTCTGGAGCGTTTCCGCAATGCGACCGGAAAGAAGATTGAAGGCATCGAACCAAAAGCGATGGAACGGCTGGAAGCGTATGATTGGCCGGGGAACGTTCGCGAACTGGAAAATACAATTGAGCGCGCCGTGGCTCTGGAAACAGAGAAGAGGATTTCTTTGGAAGGTTTGCCGGAGCGAATCATTATGTATTACCAGAACCATTTTGCGGAGAGGCAGATTCCCGAGGAGTCGACGCGGTTGATTCCGGAGGGCGGGCTGGATCTGGAAAAGCATATTGCGGATATGGAGCGGGCATATTTACTGGGGGCGCTGGAATGTTCTGGAGGCGTTCGAGTGAGGGCCGCGGAACTGTTGCATATGACGTACCGATCGTTCCGGCACTACGCGAAAAAATACGAAATTTAATTTGCGTCGCCTGCCCGAGGAGCCTAATTTGCAATTCGCTGGTGCCGGAGGCAGGAAAGGGCAAGGCGGTATGACGGAATTTGTCGATTTCTGCGGGAGATTGGAAGGGTGTCGCGAATCGCGCGTAGAAGCCGAAGTGGTAACTGGCGTAAGATGCACACAATGTTACACTTACTGGATGGAACGGCGGTCGGGTTGAATGGCATGCAATGGTCTAGGACGTGCAGTACTAGCCTGCGGCACGCTACGGAGTCCAACGAGATTCTGTTATGGGCTTAGGAAACCACAAGGAGAGGACATGAGAAAGAACCAGAAGGGCTTTTCACTTATCGAGTTGCTGATCGTGGTGGCGATCATCCTGATTATCGCCGCGATTGCAATCCCGAACTTGCTCCGTTCGAAGATGGCGGCGAACGAAGCGTCCGCAGTGGGATCGATTCGTACGATTGTGACGGCATCGATTACGTATAACACG
>DATFQU010000090.1:0-12853 GCA_035264005.1 Candidatus Acidiferrales bacterium | reverse complement strand
TCCAAATCGCGGGCCTGGTTACACAATCATCGGAGTTTGCGGCGACACAAAATATGCGCGGATCAATCGTGATACTGCGCCGATGATGTTTGTTCCGCTCATCAGCAACGAAGCGTATTTCGAATTGCGCACCGCCGCGACCCCCACCGCATTCGTAACATCTGTCCGCGACATCGTTTCGCAGTCGGGCGACAATTTGCCGCTCACCAACGTGCTCACGCAAACCGAGCAAGCCGATCACATGCTTCTCCAGCAGAGTTTGCTCGCGCGCCTCTCCGGATTTTTCGGAATCATCGCGCTGGTGCTCGCGTGCATCGGGCTTTACGGTTTGCTCGCTTACGAAGTGGCGCGCCGCACGCGCGAACTCGGCATCCGCATGGCGCTCGGCGCGCAGAGAAAAGATTTATTGCGATTGGTTGTCGGTCAGGGAATTTTACTGGTGCTGATCGGCGCGGCGATTGGAATCGGCGCCGCGATTGGCGTCACGCGCTATATGTCCTCGATGCTCTACGGAATTCACGCCGACGATCCGTCGACTTTCGCGGGCGTCGCAATTTTGCTGACGCTCGTCGCGCTCGCCGCCTGCTACATCCCCGCCCGCCGCGCCACCCGCGTCGATCCTCTCATAGCTCTGAGGTACGAGTGATGAGTCGCTCAACGCCTCTTCCTGCCGCTTCTCGCTTGGTACGAGACTGTAGGGGCGGCTTTACGCCGCCTGGTTTGGTTTTATGTTGCCATCCTGCCGAAGGCCCTGAGCAAGGCCGAAGGGAGCGGGGCGTACTTCGCGCAGCGCGTCGTTTGCGCTCCGGATGGTTTTGCGGAGCGAAGGATCTCGCCTCGGCCTGTGCTTTTTGTAGCGCCGAGCTTCGCGCCCGCGCTGCTCCTGCAGCGCAAGCTGAAAAAAAGCGCGAAGTTCTGCGGCCGCTGGTGGCACAGGCTTCAGCTTGTGAGTCTTTACTTTCGACGTCGTCGTCGGGCTGGGCTTGCCCCGCCCGGCGCGGCTCGCAGAGTCGCGCTATTTTTGCCGCAACAAACGTCTCAAGACGCTTAACGCCTCGGTCGGTCAATCAATATTTTTCCTATTCGCGCGCGCTCTTGGCGCCATATATTCCGTTGTGTTTGCGTCTTGTCGCCCAGCGCCGAAACCGCCAATCGTCCGATAATGATCCTTCCTTTTCGCGCGCGCCTTTCGCGCAACGTATTCGATTTTCGCCGTCGACTTTGCTTGCTGACCGCTGTTCACCGATTTACCTACAAAGTGCCACTGACCACTCGCATCTACGGAGCACAATATGAAATCCCTTCGCGCCTTCTTCTCCCGGTTCTCCGCTCTGTTCCATCGCTCCGCACGCGACCGCGATTTCTCCGCCGAACTGGACTCCCACCTCCAGCTCCACATCGACGAAAATCTCGCCCGCGGCATGGACCCCGCCGAAGCCCGCCGCCACGCCCTCATCAAACTCGGCGGCCTCGCCCAAACCACACAGCACTATCGCGCCCGCCGCGGCCTGCCCTTCCTCGAAACTCTCATGCAGGACCTTCGCTACGCCGCGCGCATGCTCGCCAAATCTCCCGGCTTCACCGCCGTCGCCATTCTCACCCTCGCCCTCGGCATCGGCGCGACGACCGCGATTTTTTCCGTCGTGAACGGTGTACTCCTGAACCCGCTGTCCTATCCTCATCCGAATCAGCTCGTCGAAATCGCCGAACACGATCCGCCATTTTCCGAGAGCTCCCTCTCCTACCCCAATTTTCTCGATTGGGAGCGCGGCAATCACAGCTTCCAGGCGCTCGCCGCATATCGCCAGAACGACGCCAGCCTTACCGGCTCAGGCGAGCCGCAGTACGTCAAAGTGACGCAAGTGTCCGCGGCTTTTTTCCCTATGCTTGGCGTGAAACCCGTGATCGGCCGCCATTTCACCGCTGCGGAAGACAACCGCGGAGCAGCCTACGTCGTCATGCTGAGCGAAAGTCTTTGGAAGCAAAAATTCAGCGCTTCGCGAGATATTGTCGGCAAAACAATCACGCTCAACGGCACGGGCTACACAGTTGTGGGTGTGGTGCCGGAGAGCTTTTACTTTTGCTGCGAGACCACCAATTTTCATTTTGGCGACGTCTACACTCCGATCGGCGCATGGAACAACAATTTCTTTTATCAACGCCAGAATCGCATGGGCACGTATGCCGTTGGCTTGCTGAAGGACGGCGTAACCCTCGAACACGCGCGAGCGGACATGGACCGCATCGCGCACAATCTCGCGGCCGCCTACCCCGACGCAGACAGCCGTTCAGGCATTTTTCTCGCGCCACTGAAAGACCGTTGGGTCAAAGAAGTCAAACCCGTCTTGATTCTGCTGCTGGCGGTGGTGGGATTCGTCTTGCTGATTGCGTGTGTCAACGTGGCGAATCTTCTGCTGGCTCGCTCGACAGCGAGATCCAGAGAATTTGCCATCCGGTCGGCCCTCGGCGCCAGTCAGCGCCGCGTGGTTCGGCAGTTGCTTACCGAGAGCATGCTCCTCGCGTTCGCCGGAGGCGCCCTCGGATCGCTCCTCGCATGGTGGGGAACCAGCGCAGCATTGCATGGATTGCCTCAGGCGCTGCCGCGCGCGAACGGCGTGGGTCTCGACGGGCGCGTGCTGCTATTTGCGCTGGCGATTTGCGTTGTCGCCGGGGCGCTGTTCGGCCTGGCGCCCGCCCTGAAAACTTCGCGGCCTGATTTGCAGGAGACGCTGAAAGAAGGCGGCCGGGGCGCGAGCGACGCGAAATACCGCACACAAAGGATTTTTGTAATCGTGGAAATGGCCCTCGCCGTGGTTTTGTTGATTGGCGCGGGGCTGGCCATCCGCAGCCTGACACAGTTGTGGAACGTCAATCCCGGATTCAATCCTCACGACGTCCTCGACTTCGGCGTGGCGCTCCCGAACTCCATCGCAGGAGAAAAGCCCGATCCATTCCGCGCCAGCCTAATCCAACTTCACGACGCGATCGCCGCAGTGCCCGGCGTCGAGGCCGTTTCCTCCGAAGATGGTGCGATCCCATTCAACGGCGACGACGAAATTCAGTTCTGGATCGAAGGCCGTCCAAAACCTGCCACACAGTCGGACATGGATTCATCTCTTTTCTACAATGTCAGCCCAGACTACCTGAAAGTTATGCAAATCCCCTTGCTGCGCGGCCGCTTCTTCACGAATGAAGATACCGCGCATGCGCCACACGTCGCCGTTATCGATGAAACTTTCGCGAAGAAATATTTCCCCAACGGGAATCCCATCGGCCAAATCGTCAACTTCGCCGGGTTCAACGAGTCGGTTCAGATTGTCGGCGTCGTGGGCCACCTGATGCAGTTTGGCCTCGATTCGGCCGGGCCTGTGAAGATTGCGATATATGTGCCTGAGATTCAGCTTCCGGACACTGACCAGGGCGAGACCATTGCGGGATTCCTGGTGCGCACTCAAACCCCGCAATACGCCAACGCGGCCGCGATTCAAAGCGCCATCGAAAAAATGAACGGCGAGGAAATTCCATTTAATTTCGCCTCCATGGATCGGGCGATTTCCGATTCGCTGGCGTCGCGGCGATTCGCCATGATCTTGCTGGCGGTTTTCGCCGGACTCGCGCTGATTCTCGCAACGATCGGAATTTACGGAGTGATGTCCTATGTCTCGGCGCAACGCACCCATGAAGTCGGCATCCGTCTCGCGCTCGGCGCTCAGAGGAGCGATGTGATGCGGCTCGTCCTTGGACAAGCGGCGCGCATGGCGCTAACGGGTGTGGCCATCGGTCTGCTTGCCGCCCTTGCGCTCACGCGGCTGATGAAGGCGATCCTCTTCGGCGTCAGCGCAACGGATCCCCTGACATTCGCGGGCGTCGCGGTGGTCCTGACACTGGTCGCTCTCGCCGCCTGCTACATCCCCGCCCGCCGCGCCATGCGCGTCGATCCCATGGTGGCTCTACGTTATGAGTAGGATTCGATTCACGAACAGGGAGTGTGCGACATGCGCGCTTGCCACGCCGAAGCCTTGGCGAAGGCGGGTCGATCCCATGATTGCCCTGAGGTACGAATAAAATGTTGACCACCGTAGATCCACCGAGCATTGGGTTAGACAAAATTTCTTCTTCCTGTTCGCGCCCGCCTTTGGCGCGGTGTATTCGATTTTCGCCGTTGCCGTTGCTTCTCACCGTCATCCTGAGGAGCCGCATCCTCGCGACGAAGTGCCCCCTTTATGCTCCGGACGATTCTGCCGAGGATCTCGCCTCGGCCTTTGCTTTTGCCTGCTCGTCACTCGCCACGTGCCACTCTTCACTTTTTTCCCGGAGCACACTATGAAGTCTCTCCGCGCTTTCTTTTTCCGCTTCTCCTCCCTCTTCCATCGCTCCGCGCGCGACAGCGACCTTTCCGCCGAACTCGACTCCCACCTCCAGCTCCACATCGACGAAAATCTCGCCCGCGGCATGGACCCCGCCGAAGCCCGCCGCCACGCCCTCATCAAACTCGGCGGCCTCGCCCAAACCACCGAACACTATCGCGCCCGCCGCGGCCTTCCCTTCCTCGAAACTCTCGCGCAGGACCTTCGCTACGCCGCGCGCATGCTCGCCAAATCTCCTGGCTTCACCGCCGTCGCCATTCTCACTCTCGCCCTCGGCATCGGCGCGACAACTGCAATCTTCAGCGTCATCAAGGCGACGATCCTGAATCCGCTGCCTTTCAGACAGCCCAGCAGCCTCGTAAACATTTGGGGAGGCTCCCCGGGTGAGCGCTATCACCTCGGCGACCAGTCCTACTTCAGCAGCGTGCACCCCGGAGATTTCTACGCGTGGCGGGCGCAAAGCCGCAGTCTCGAAACGGCCAGCGCTTATCGTTGGCAGTCTATGCTTCTAACGGGAGAAAAACAGGCGGAGCTCGTCGACGCGCAAACGGTAGCCGATCAATTCTTTGAAACTTTGGGAACTCCCGCTCAACTTGGCCGGACATTCGGTCCCAAGGACTATGGTCCGAGCGCTCCACATGTTGCCGTGATCAGCCATCGCATGTGGGTAGAAGTCTTCGGCAAAGACCCGGGCATCATCGGTCGGAGAATCCGGCTCGACCATGAATCGTACGAAGTCCTCGGTGTCATGCCTTCGGGGTTTTACCCCACTCGGTATGAATTCCCGGAGCTCTGGGTCCCGCACTGGGCCAGCGTAAGAGAAAGAGACGATCTCACTTCGTGGGGCTGGGCCGTCGTTGCCCGGCTGAAGCAGGGCGTCACCTGGGAACAGGCACAGACGGAACTGGACGTGGTTACGGCGCGACTCGCAAAAGCACGCCCATTGGACCAAGGCACTGGCGCCGTGGTCGTTCCGACCGTTTCCGAGATTGTTGGCACCAGTTGGAAACTTCTCTATCTCCTCTTCGGCGCCGTCGCGTTGCTTTTCCTCATTGCACTCGTCAATGTGACCAACCTCCTGCTCGCCCGCGCTATTCGCCGCCAGCGGGAATTCTCGATTCGCGCCGCTCTTGGTGCAGGGCGAGCGAGATTGATCGCGCAGCTATTTACCGAGAGCCTGCTCTTGGCTCTCCTTGCCGGCATCGCAGGAATAGCGATCGCGTCTGCCGGCACCCGCGCGCTTCTTGCGCTCCTTCCTTCCTCCGCGCTTGATGTCGTAGCGCAACAGGCCGCTCTGCCTCGGCTCGACACAGTGAAAGTTGACCTCGGAGTTCTCGGCTTCGTATTCGCAATCGTGCTCGTAGCAAGTCTGGTGTTCGGCATGATTCCCCTTTTCCATTTGTCGCAAAACCAGGCGGCCAACTCCCTGAAAGCTGACGGGTGGGGATCATCGCTTGGAAGGCACAAGCGGCGTCTCGGACACGCATTCGTCGTCAGCCAATTTAGCTTTTCCCTGGTCCTGCTCATCATCGGAGCGCTCCTCGTGGACGGATTCATCAAGGTCGAGCGTACCAACCCGGGCTTTGAACCGAGGAATCTCCTGACGTTTCAACTCGACGTTCCGCAGATGAACTATGGAAAAATTGTCGCCGGAGGTGACAATTCGCGAAGAGAACGAGGCTATCAGCAAATCGAGCAGCGATTGGCCTCCGTTCCCGGCGTCGAATCGGTTGCATTCGCGGCCAAGATCCCTTTGCGCCAGGAATTCAACCCCTGGACGATTCGCATCGAGGGCCGCAAGCCTGGCAACGACAAAGCCACGGATTCGGGTACGCCCGG
Source organism: Candidatus Acidiferrales bacterium (assembly GCA_035264005.1). GTDB lineage: Bacteria > Acidobacteriota > Terriglobia > Acidiferrales > UBA7541 > DAHUXN01. The sequence continues at coordinate 6,647 of DATFQU010000090.1, read as the reverse complement.
GTTCGGCGGCCATGGAGAAGTTTCGCTCCAGCGCGTCAGCCCCAGCTTCTATGAAACTCTCAAGCTCGAACTCCTGAGCGGAAGGCTTCCAGACGAAAACGACAACGCGAACGCTCCGATGATCGCCGTCGTAAATCAGGCCTTCGTGCGCACGTTCTTTCCCAGCGAAGATCCTATCGGCAAACACATCACCGTGGACGGAACTGACTGGTTTCCGCGCGCAACCATCATCGGCGTTATCGCGGATCTCAGACTGAACGCCCTCGACAGGAAACCGTATCCAACGGTTTTCTGGTCATTGCGCCAGGTGCCCACGGAATCGGACATGGTCTCCGTACTCGTTAGAACCAGATCAAATCCATTACCTCTATCAGCGGCTGTGCGGCAGGCAGTTCGAAATTTCGATCCTGAACTTCCTATTACGGGCATCGAGTCGATGACTGCAGTTGTCTCCGACTCATTGTGGCGAAGCCGCATTTCCGCGAGCCTCATTGGATTGCTCGCAATCCTAGCGATCGGCCTCGCAGGCACTGGAATTTACAGCGTCATGTCCTATTCCGTCAGTCAGCGCACGCACGAGATGGGCATTCGCATGGCATTGGGCGCGAACCCTCGCGACGTGCTCCGCTTGATTCTACGGGAAACGTGCTTATTAGCCTCCTTCGGCTCGCTGCTAGGTTGCGTCGCTGCGTTTGCGGCAGGACGGATCGCCATGAATCAGGTCTACTTGGCTCCGTCTGTGGCTACGAGCCAGGACCAAACCATGTCATTACATCCAGCCGCGTTCATCATCAGTTCCCTGTTCCTGTTTGGAGTCGCTGTCTCAGCCTGCTACATCCCCGCCCGCCGCGCCATGCGTGTCGATCCAATGGTCGCCCTGAGGTACGAATGAAATGTTGACCACCGCATATCCGTCGAGCAGTCGGTCACAGAACAATTATTTTCCCGATTCGCGCCCGCCTTTGGCGCGATGTACTCCGTTGCGCCCGCTTCTTCGCGCCCTACGCCGGAAGCATCAATCGTTCGACAATTATTCTTCCTATTCGCGCGCGTGTTTGGCGCGATGTATTCGCTTTTCGCTGTTGTCGTTGTGTGCTGACCGCTGTTCACCGATTTACCAACAAAGTGCCACTGACCACTCGCATCTACGGAGCGCCCTATGAAACCCCTCCGCGCCTTACTTTCCCGTTTTGCCGCTCTCTTCCGTCGCTCTGCGCGCGACCGCGACCTCTCCGCCGAGCTCGACTCCCATCTCCAGCTCCACATCGACGAAAACCTTTCGCGCGGCATGGACCCCGCCGAAGCTCGCCGCCACGCCCTCATCAAACTCGGCGGCCTCGCCCAAACCACCGAACACTATCGCGCCCGCCGCGGACTGCCCTTCCTCGAAACCCTCGCGCAGGACCTTCGCTATGCCGCGCGCGTGCTCGCCAAATCCCCCGGCTTCACCGCCGTCGCCATCCTCACCCTCGCCCTCGGCATCGGCGCCAACACCGCCGCGTTCAGCATGGTCAACGCCATCGTCATCCATCCCTACAATTTTCATGATCTCGATCAGCTCGTCAAAGTCTGGGAGGATCGCGGGACGGACGAGGGCTTCAATGCAAGATACATCGCTCCAGGTGATGCTCAGGACATTGCTGCTACCTCGAATATATTTGCCGGGCTTGCTACCTATCGGTACCAGAGTTTTAGCCTGAATTCGCAAGCCGGCTTGGAACATGTGCTGGGCTGTGCGGTCTCGGCAGATTTGTTTAGCGTCCTCCAAGTCGCGCCGGCTCTGGGCCGAACTTTCCTGCCCGAGGAACAGCAGCCGGGCCGAAGGCAGGTAGCAATTCTCAGTTATGGTTTTTGGCAGCGCCAGCTTGCAGGCCAGTCAGTGCTCGGGAAAACGATTCAGCTGGACGGCCGCACCTACACCATCGTCGGAATCATGCCCAAGGGTTTTAATTACCCCGTCCCAGTGGAACTGTGGGTCCCGCTCGCCCTGACTTCCGCCGAGCAGGCTGATCGCTCGCAACTTTCGCTGGAGGCTTTGGCGCGGCTCGGGCCCGGAGTAAGTGTGGGCCAGGCTCGCGCAGCGCTGAGCGCCATTGCTCAACGCTTGGCTCGCGCATATCCCGCGACAAATCTCGGGCGTCGCTCCACCGTACTTCAGCTTCGCCGGGAACTATATCTCTACACGTTGCCGCTTTTCTTGCTCATGCAAGCGGCCGCAGCCTTCGTGATTTTTCTTGCCTGCGCGAATCTCATGAACCTGCTCTTCGCGCGCATGATCAGCCGCCAGCGTGAAATCGCCCTGCGCATCGCCATGGGTGCCAACCGCCGCAGGCTAAGCCGCCTTTTTATTTCCGAATCGCTTCTGCTTTCATTGCTCGGCGGTGCTGCGGCGATCGCTGCTTCGTTTTGGACCGTCAGTTTGCTCCGCACCGGCATCTCGCCATCGTGGACAAAATGGGTTCCCGGCTGGGACGGCATACGAGTGAATCAAGGCGTGCTCGCCTTCACAATTGGACTCACTGCGGTCATCGGAATCCTGTTTGGGCTTGCCACTGTTCTTCATTCCGGGCGCGTGGACTTGAACGCGGTGCTGAAAGATACCGGCGCCGGGACGGTCAGCCCCTCGAAGGCCAGACTGCGAAGCGCTATGGTCGTTACGCAGATAGCGCTCGCGCTCGTGCTCTTGGTCTGCGCGGGGCTCACGATTCAGAGTTTCGTAAGACTGTCGAACGTATACAAAGGCTTTCAGCCGGCGAACCTCCTGCGGGTGGAACTTAGCCTGCCGAGAGACCAGTATGCTGATGATGCCAGGATCGCGAGTTTCTATCGTCAGTTGTTGCAATCGGCATCAGCCATGCCTGGCATCACTTCGGCGGGCCTCATCAGCAATACGCCCGCAAGCAACGTGGACAACCCGAGTGTTGATTTCACGATCGATGGGCGCGTCACTTCAAAACAGCAAACGCCGTCAGTGGCGCTCCTGATCGCTGGTGGCGACTACTTCCATGCCCTGCGCATTCCGCTGGTTACCGGACGACTCCTCTCAGCTTCGGACACGGAACGCTCGACGCGCGTTGTCCTAATCAGCCGCAGCATGGCCGAGCGTTTCTGGCCCGCCGGTGATGCCGTGGGAAACCGCATCAAACTTGGCAATGCAGATTCTTCCGCGCCGTGGCTCACCATTGTCGGAGTTGTGGGCGATGTTCGCCAGAACTGGTGGAACCCGGCGGAGACTCCTACGGTCTATGAATCTTTTCAGCAAGCGCCTGAGCGCGCAATGTACCTCATGCTGCGCGCTTTATCCAATCAAACCAGCTACGCGCCTATGGTGCGCAGTGCAATTTCGCGAATCGATGCCGGCGTCGCCCCAACAGGTGTGAATACTTTCCAGAACGAAGTGGATGACTCGATTGCCATCATTCGCATTTTGGGCATTCTGATGGGTGCATTCGGCGCTGTAGCCCTGGCCCTTTCCTCTTTAGGCGTCTATGGCGTGCTCTCCGAGCGCGTCGCTCAGCGGACCCGCGAAATCGGTGTTCGCGTAGCTCTCGGCGCGAGCCCGCGCAATATCATGAAATTGATTCTAGGTCAGGCGCTCAAGCTTACATTTATCGGAATCGCTATCGGCGTGCCTGTGGCTGTTGCCGTTGTGCTCGTCATGAACAGCGCCATTTACGGGGTTGTGGAGCTGAATTACCTCGTTCTAGCTGCTATCACCATCGTTCTCGGAGCCATCGCAACCGTTGCAAGCTACATCCCCGCCCGCCGCGCCACCCGCGTCGATCCCATCATCGCTCTCCGCTACGAATGAATCGCCGCGAGCACGGCATCGGCGGAACGAAACCGGATACATCGCGCAGAAAACGCCCGAATAGGACGAAATAAGACTCAGTTGCCTGTTCGCCGGACGCGGCTACTTTTCTTACCGCGTCGGTGTCGTCGCTCACCGTCGCTACTTCACGAAGGACCACTCAGCTGCATGTTCGCCGGACGCGTTTCAGCTTCTTTCGCACGCCGCGCGCCTGCCGCGCCGAAGCTGCGTTTTGGCGACGGCACTTGCGGGCTTGCCGCGCCGAAGCCTTGGCGAAGGCCTCGATCCCATCATCGCCCTGCGCTACGAATAAAGTGTTGACCGCCGCACATACCATCGAACAGTCCGATCCCAAAATAATTCTTCTTCCTTTTCGCGCCCGCCTTTGGCGCGACGTACCCGTTGCGCTTGCCTCACCGCGCACAACACCGGAAGTCTCAATCGTCCGATGATTATTCTTCCTTTTCGCGCGCCTTTCGCGCGGTGTATTCCGTCGAGACTCGCAGAGCTGCCGAATTCCTGCCGTAACAGGCTCACAACACCTGAGCCTCGGCCGGTCGATCCCATCATCGCCCTCAGATACGAGTGAAATAAAGTGGTCAGTGGTCAGTGGTCAGTGGTCAGTGATCAGTGATCAGCAACTGCGAACCGTGCACCGCAAATCGTCGCCCTGCCTTCGTAGCGATGAGTGTCGCGCATTTTGCGAAGTTCTGCGGCTACGTTAATCAAAAGTTTTCTTCCTGTTCGCGCGCCTTCTGCGCGATGAATTCGGTTTCGATTGCCGGGCGCGTTTAGTTTTCTCTCCGCTCCAGTGTCATCACTCGTGACCGCTCTTTACAGTAGATTCGAGGAGGGCGCCGATGCCGGAGATGGTTTTCACGTCATCGTCGCTGAGGCCGAAGCGGCCCTGCAGATACGCCACGTCGTTGTAACTCAGCCAGATTTTTCCTTCGGCGTCCTGCCATGCAAGGGCTTTCAGAGGAAGATCAATTGCGGAAGTAGGTGCGGCGAGCATCACGGGAGTGCCGCCCTTGGGATTCCCGAAAATCAGCAGCTGCGTGGGCGGCATTTTCATGCCCACTTTTTCGGCTTCGCCGCTGTGGTCAATGCGCGCGAAAACTTTTATGCCTTTCGCTTCGAGCGCGGCGGTCAAACGGTCCAGCGTTTCCGGCACGGAATATTTGCTCGGCACGCTGATAATTCCTTCGCCCGTTTTCATTTGGCGCGCAGTTCCCTGCTCTTCATTCATCGCTATGCGCTTTTTCGCTCTCGACTCTTAACTTTCATTCAACTACTACGGCTGCTCGGGCGGTTGCTGCTGGTCGAGTTGTTGATCGGGCGGCTTGTTGCTCAGCGTGAACGTGATGCCAAGCTTCTGATTCAAGTCCACGGTTTTTTGCAGATCGAGGTCGTCAACCGGAATCGAAGTTTTGATGTTGTAGGTGGTGATGTAGAAGAGCTGATTGTTGTCCAGCCAGTACGAATACACGTCGAAGATTGTGCCGTCTTTCAAGGCCAGTTTCACGACAGGCTTCTGTTCGGCGCTCTGCGGCTCAGGGACTTCCGGCACAAAATAATAATTGGGAGCAAAGTCGAGCGGCGGATACTCCTGCGTGGGATTCACGGGAGGCTCGGGAATTTCCGGCGCGGGAGGATAGAACCATCCGTTCCCGAATCCGCCGAAGCCGAAATCGTTAAACGCGAGATCGCCGAAACCAAAAGGTCCAAAGCCGCAACCAAATCCACCGGCGAAGCACGGGCCGAAACCGAATCCGAAGAAAAATGGATTGAAAAATGGTCCGCCGCCAAACGCAAGGCACGGGCCGAAGCACGGGCCGATGGGATGGAATCGCGGATTGAACGCCGGACTGAATACAAATGGATTAAAGACAAAGAACGCCTGCGTCGACTGCGGCGTCATGCCAACGAACGGCGTGCCGGGCGTAGCGCTGGGCAGTCGCGGCGGATTAGTGACCATCGGGCGAACGATTGGGCGGGCGAGCGAATTCGGTCGCGGCATGGGAACAAAAACTGGACGCGGCACGGCGTGCATCAGCGGAGTGGCGGGTGCGACAAACGGACGCGACATCGGTTGTGTGATGGGCTGGCCCATTGGTTGGTTCATCGGCCGGGCCACGGGTTGAGTCATCGGGCGCGGAGCTTGCGCAGGCATGGGGCGTCCCTGCTGCGGAGGCTCTTCCCAGAAAATATTGTCGGCGGCGAAGACGCGCGCACCGCGAGAAGACTGCGACATCACGGGCATGAAATGCGAGGCAGCGGCGTCGTTTCCGTCGCGCACTGCCGAGGCGGACACAAAAGTGTTACGCGAATAACCACGCGTGGAAGTGTGCTCCGGAGCGACGGCAGCGCCGCCGGCAACTGCGCGTCCTGATGCGTTCATGGCGCGTCCGCCGGACGAAGTTACACGCGCTGAACCACGCATCGCTGCCCCAGTCGCACCGCGCATTGCACCGGCCGCACCACTGACGTGGCCAGCGACGCCGGCGCGGGCTCCGCCTACGTGGCCTCCGCCGTGACTGCCTCCGCCGCGCTGCGCAAATGCAGCAGGAGCGACCGCCGCGAAGGCGAGCGAGACAGCAAAAATCAAAATTGATCTTGAAAGTGACGAGACTGACTTCGGAATTGAAGAGAGGGTCATGGCCGATTCCCCCTGGACCTCTGTGTGGAAGGCTGCTGCTCTATAAGACGCGCACCCCAAAGGCCGAGTTGCAGGAAATGTATGCTTCGGCGCGTTCCGCCGCAAGAAAAAAGCGCTGCGAGCCTCTGAAAATACGGGGATTGCGCTCCCAGAAGTACCAGAACCATGAAGACAGTG
>DATFQU010000089.1:0-2480 GCA_035264005.1 Candidatus Acidiferrales bacterium | reverse complement strand
TGAAGACCGAATCGAATCGTGGAATTCCCAGATGGAGGTAATGTACGCCCTTCCCCGTTCTCTAGCCCTGACGAAACCGATCAGCGAGGTGCTGCCGGCGGCGTTTGTGGAGGAGTTTTACCGGGTACGGCAAACACCCGGGATTCACAATTTGTACAAATTTCGTCTGGGTACGCCAACCGGCGAGACCCGCGCCGTGAACGTGGCCATCGCGCCACTGGTTACGAAGAAATTCAGCGTGATCGGGCGGCTGATTATTGTCGACGACATCACAGAGCGGATGGAACTGGAGTCGCAGCTGTCGCAAGCAGACAAGCTGTCGTCCATCGGGTTGCTAGCGGCGGGTGTAGCACATGAGGTCAATACCCCATTGGCGGTGATCTCTTCCTATGCCCAAATGCTTTCCAAACAAGTACAGGGGGATCCTGGAAAAGCGGAGCTTTTGGAAAAAATCACGCGATCGACGTTCCGGGCGTCGGAGATTGTTAACAATCTTCTGAACTTCTCGCGCACGAGCGGTACCGAATTCACCGATGTTGATGTGAACAAAGTGATCGGCGACACACTAGCTCTTCTGGAACACCAATTCAAAGTTGGGCGGGTAAGTGTGCGTAGAGAATTCACCACACACCTGCCGGCGATAAATGGCAATGCCGGCCGTTTGCAGCAGGTGTTTTTGAACCTGTTCCTTAATGCCAAGGACGCGATGCCCGGTGGTGGCACCCTCCGCGTTACGACCTCTAATGGAAGCGGCGTGAGCGTGACGATCTCCGATACGGGCAGCGGCATTGCGCAAGAACATATCAGCCGGATTTACGATCCGTTTTTTACGACCAAGACTAACGCACGCAATGGCCAAAATCGAGGCACAGGCCTCGGACTGAGCGTGACTTACGGGATCATCCAGGAGCACGCCGGCAAGATCCGCGTTGAGAGCCGACCTGGTGCGGGCACGACGTTCTACCTGGATTTTCCGCTGACAAGGAAGGCGGTTAATGTCTGAAGCCACTTTGATTACCCCTCACAATCTACGGGACATTATTCCCTCTCCTGCTGGTTCCGTGCTGATCATTGATGACGAGGCAGAAATCCGCGAGTCGCTGCGGACGCTGCTGGAAATCGAAGGCTACGAAGTGGAGGCGGCGGGCACCGGGGAGGGAGGGCTGGCGCGAATCGGCGATCGTGCTTTTGACCTGGTGCTACTCGACCTGGCGCTTCCCGATCGTAATGGGCTCGATCTGCTCGCCGAGTTGCGCGCGCAGGACGTTTCCCTGTCGGTCATCATGATCACTGCCTATGGCACGGTGGAGAATGCGGTACGGGCCATGCAATCGGGAGCGGTAAACTTCATTCAAAAGCCGTGGGACAACGAGAAACTGCTGGCGGATGTTCGCGCCGCCGTGGCACGGCATCGCGCAGAAGAAGAGAACGTTCAGCTCAAGCGCGCGCTCAAGCAGCGATATAACTTTGAAAGCATCGTGGGCAAGAGCGAGCCCATGCTGAAAATTTTCGATTTGGTGGCCCAAGTCGCACCCAGCCGCTCGACCGTCCTGCTGCAAGGAGAGAGTGGAACGGGCAAAGAATTGATCGCCAAGGCGATTCACCTTAACTCGCCGCGGCGGGAGCGCTCCTTTGTGCCGGTGAACACCGGATCCATGCCACCGGACTTGCTGGAATCGACGCTCTTTGGGCACGTCAAGGGCGCGTTCACCAGCGCCGTCGCCTCCAAGAAGGGGCTGTTTGAGATCGCCGACCGGGGCACGTTGTTCCTGGACGAAATCGGCACAATGAGCCTGGACACGCAAAGCAAGATTCTGCGGGTGCTGCAGGATCGCAAGTTCATGCATTTGGGCGGCGTGCAGGAGTTGCAGGTTGACGTAAGGATCATCGCCGCCACCAACGTCGATTTGCGACAGCTGGTGCGCGAAGGCAAGTTCCGTGAGGATCTTTTCTATCGCTTGAATGTCATCACAATTGACTTGCCGCCGCTGCGGGAGCGCAAGGAAGACATTCCGCTGCTGGTGGATCATTTCGTGCGCAAGTACTCAGAGGAAAATGAAAAGCCACTGCGGCGAGTAACGCCGGAAGCGTTACGTCTGCTGGTGAATTATTCATGGCCGGGCAATGTGCGCGAGTTGGAAAACGTAGTCGAGCGAGCAGTCGTGCTTTCGTCGGACAGTGAGATTCTTCCTGAGCTGCTTCCCGATCAGATTGCCGGGCGCGGCAGCGCCTTCCCCGTATTGGAACACCGTCCCGATGCCTCGCTGTTTGAAATTGTCGAGAACTGCGAGCGGCGCATCATCATTGACATGCTAGAGAAGTGCAATTGGAACCAGACTGAGGCGGCGGAGAGGTTCCGGGTACCGCTATCGACGCTTAACCAGAAGATTAAGCGGTTAAATATTGAGATTAAGAGAAAGAATGGGTTCAAGTAGATGCGGCTTGCCAGCTGCTGACAGTATTGCTGCAGGTGGCGGGTA
>DATFQU010000088.1:0-13967 GCA_035264005.1 Candidatus Acidiferrales bacterium | reverse complement strand
GACGGCGTAAATCCCGGGATGGATTTTGCGGTCCGTGAACAGCGGATCCTTGGTGGCGCTGAGCGGCACGTACACATCACCCGGCTCGAAATTAATGTTGCGGCAGCAAAAGTAGAAACTGGAGGGGAGGACGCCGACGATAGAGTAATCCTTTCCATCCAGATTCATGGTTTTGCCGATAACGTCAGGCGAGGAGGCGAATTTGGATTTCCAGAATGGCCCGCTGAGAATCACGACGGGTGCGGCGCCCGGATGATCGTCGGCAGGCGTGAAGCCGCGGCCGAGGGCCGGAGCGACCCCGAGTGTCGTGAAAAAGTTGTAGGAGACGTCCGTTGCAGAGACGGGCTCTGCTTCGCTCTGGCGGGCCCAGTTGAAACCTTGAAAAGACTTGTAACCGGCGAGCGGCGAAAAAGTGTGATTGTCCTGAATCCAATCGGTGAGGTCGGGATAGGAGATAGAGCCTTCGTTGCCGTCGGTATCGGTGTTCGCGACTGTGACGACTTTGTCGGGATGCGGATATGGGAGTGGATTGAGCAGCACGCCGTTGACGACGGAAAAGAGCGCGGTGTTCGCGCCGATGCCGAGGGCCAGAGTAAGAATTGCGATGGCGGCGAAGCCGGGCGATTTGATGAGGATTCGGATGGCGTAGTGCAGGTCTTGCCACAGCTTGTTCATAGACAAACTCCTCCCCGGACCGGCAAAGTGGAGGAGCAAAAGGCTCTCCAAAGGAGCTAACCGTAAGCTGCTTATGTAGTGTGACTTAGAGAATACCCATTTGTTCCCGCAGCGCTGGCGCGACCGGATGTGAGAGAGGGCGTTCGCAAGCGGACAGTTGTGAAGATAGTGGTCAGTGATGAGTGGTCGGGGTCAGCAAGCAAAGGCTACAAGGCTAGTGGCGACCTCCCACATTTTTTACTCAGGATAGTCGGTGTCGAGGTGAACGTTCTTGAGTTCCTTGATTTGCGTGATGGCGATGGCGCGAGTTCCTTTTCGCTCGAATACGGCGCCGGTGGCCTGCACATACTTTCCGACAAAGGGCATCATTTTGTCACGCTGGCCGGAGTCGGGCATGTCCGCAGAGATTGGGAAATAGATGAGCCCGTCCTTGGTGAGGATGATGATCGGTGATCCGTGCTTCACGCAGTCGAGGGTGCACTTGCGGCTGAAGCTGGTGGCGGTCCCGGCCGGGTTTTGGACGGGGCAAGCGAGGTCGCGAACGGCGCCCTCGATGGTCATCGTCTTCGCCTTGGGATCCATCTTAGTACCTTGACGCGCGAGTGCCGGGCAGACGAGAAGCACAGAAAGCGCCGCGGCGAAAAGTCCGGCGAATAAAGTGGGGCGGTTCATATTCACCTCAGTGTCAGAAATCCAGAGCTACTCGCGACGATCACCACGACTAGCGTAACGAGATTCGTCCGTATGCATCTCTGTACGCGCAAAATACGCGAAACGGATGGTACCTCGCACAGTGCGATGGGGAGATCAATCTTCGCAGAATTGATGAGGTGCGTGTAGCTATTCGTATCGCAACGCAACGATCGGGTCGACCCGCATGGCGCGGCGAGCGGGAATGTAGCACGCGGCCAGCGCGACAAGAATCAGCACGGCTGCAACGCCGGCGAAAGTCACGGGATCGTACGCGCTGATGCCGAAAAGCTGGCTGGCCATCAGATGCGTAAGGCCAAGCGCGACAGCGATTCCGACCGCGACGCCAATGAGGGCCATTTTCGTCCCCTGGCCGAGCACCAGGCGAAGAATGTCGCCTCGCTGCGCGCCCAGAGCGAGGCGGACGCCAATTTCGTGCGTTCGCTGGCCGACCAAATACGAAATGACGCCGTAAATTCCAACGCACGCCAGAATGAGCGCGAGCCCTGCAAACACGCCGAGAAGAATCATGGCAAATCGGCGCGCCGCGAGGGAACGGGCGATGGTGTCGTCCATGGTTTCCGCGCCGTACATGACTTGCTCGCTGCTGAACTGTTCGACGGCGTGGCGGATGGTCGGCAGAACCACATCAGGGTCGAGTCGCGTGCGCATCACGAAGGTTGCGCCTTTTGCCATCAGCGGCATGAACTTGTCCGGGACCTGCTGCAGAGGGAAGTAAAGCTGCGCCAGAACCGGGGATTTTGAATTTTCGTCGAGCCCCCACTGTTTCACGTGTCCCGCGACGCCGATGATCTCAGGCTGTACGCCGAGAAGGCCCAAGTTGATGCGCTGGCCGACGGGATTCTGGCCGGGGAAATATGTTTTGGCAAAATTTTCGTCAATAACGATGACGGGCGTCGAGTGAATCGTGTCCTGCGCGTTGATGAAGCGTCCGCTCAGGAGCGGAGTGGCCATGGCTTTAAGGTAGTCGGGTTCGCAGAGATAGAAAAGCGACCAGTCCATATCGGTGTCGCTTTTTGGAGGAGGCTGGTTTGCGTGCCAGAAGGGGAGCTCGGAATCTCCCTGCATGGGCGTGCCGCCGGCCGTCGCGGAAGCGTATTCAACGCCCGGAATCGCTTCGAGGGCGGCATCGAGCTGAACAGCTTCGCTGCGCAACTGGTCGGGAGGTGCCTTCATAAATTCCGGGGAAAAGGCGATTCCGAAAGTGAGCAAATTATGGGGCTCGAATCCGGGATTGACGGACCAGAGTTGTACGAGGCTGCGAATCATCAGGCCGGCGCCGACAAGCAGAATGAGAGCGAGCGCGGTTTCGGCGACGACGAAGATTCCCTGCATGCGGTGACGCGCGCCGCTCGAGCCGCGGCCGCCTTCCTTGAGCGATTCATGGAGGTTGGAGTGGGAGGCTTTGACCGCGGGCGCGAGGCCGAACAAAATCCCCGCGAACAGGGAAACGCCCAGCGTGAAGAGCAGGACCTTCATGTCGAGGCCGATATTTGCCGAGCGCGGCAAGGCCTGAGGCAAGACAGCAATGGCTGCGCGCGTTCCCCATGCGGCGAGCAATAAGCCCAGGATGCCACCGGTTACGGAAAGCAAAATGCTTTCGGTAAGCAGCTGGCGGACTACGCGCCAGCGTCCCGCGCCAAGAGCGGCGCGAATCGCGAATTCACGCGCACGGCCGGTAGAACGCGCGAGCAGTAGATTGGCGATATTCACGCAAGCGATGAGCAGAACGAATCCCACGGCACCAAGAAGAACGTAGAGAAGCGGCGCAATGTCGCCGACCATGTTTTCCTTCAGGGAAAGCACGGTGATGCCGCTGCCCTTGTCGGCGTCGGGGTATGTCTCCGCGAGGGCCTGAGCGACGCGGTCCATGTCGGCGCGCGCTTGAGTAACCGTGACGCCATCTTTCAGGCGGCCGACCGCGTCCATGCCCATGCCAACGCGGCGGTCGAGGAATGTGGAGTCGGTCCATTGGCCGAGCGGAACATAAACATCGGAGAGGCGGAAATTGTTGCCGGTGAAGTAGAAATTCGCGGGGATTACGCCGATCACTGTGTATGCGGTGCCGTTCAGCGAAATCGCTTTGCCGACGATTTGCGGCGAGGAGCCGAACCTGCGCTTCCAGAAGCCTTCGCTCAACACGACGACGGGTGCAGCGCCGGCGTGATCATCTTTTCCATCGATGACGCGGCCGACCACCGGCTGCACGCCCAGAACTGGGAAGAAATCAGCAGAGACCATTTCCGCGCGAAGGCGTTCAGGTTCGCCCTTGCCGGTCATGTTGAAATCGTCGCTGCGATATGCGGCGAGCTCGGAGAAGGAGCGATTGTCGCGCTGCCAGTCGAGAAAGTTGGGATAAGAAATGGATGAGAACTCGAATTGTTTCGTGTGGGAATAGAGCGCGGTGAGCCGATCAGGCCGCGGGTAGGGCAGGGGATTCAGCAGAACGCCGTTGACGACAGAAAAGAGCGCGGTGTTTGCGCCAATTCCAAGAGCGAGGGTCAGTACGGCTATAGCTGCGAAGCCAGGAGATTTCGCGAGAACTCGAACGGCGTAGCGCAAGTCCTGCAGAGAAGTGTTCATTTGCCCTCCTGATTGGCGTGCCCCGTTAAGACCCATCGCTCGGGCACAGCCGTGATACGCAAAGTCGGCGGGCAAAGTTCAACGTGCGGGTCGCTGGTATTGGAGTGGGTCAGTGGAGTGGCAGTGGTTGTTCGCCTGCCGAGCGAGTGCCAAAACGGGAAAAATGAAAGAAGGAGGAGTAGTCGAAGCCAAAATATATCTTGACATCTTATATTGTATACATACACTGCCTCTCATTGATGGGGTGTGCAGTGTCGTACTCCGAGTTGGTCTGTGGAGCGTTGCTTGGATGCACACCGTGGTGTGTCTGTTTCGGCCCTTCCTGGAACTCACTTGCCGGAGGCATTCGATGAGATACCAATCTTTGCGGCGTTTTTCGATGGGATGGGGTTTGGCGCTGTGTTTCGGACTTGTGGTGGCAATGCTTCTGTTTCCTGCCGCAACGGTGGCGCAGGTGGTAACTAGCGGCGGTGTCTCTGGCACCGTAGTGGATCCTTCTGGAGCGGTGGTCCCGAATGCGACGCTGACCATAACCAATGCGTCCGTGGGTTACACGCAAACAATTACGGCCAACGGCGAGGGCGTCTATACCTTCTCCGGTCTGCAGCCGGCTACATACGAGCTCCATGTGAGCGCCAAGGGTTTTGCCGATGTGGTTGTTCCTGACGTGATCGTTTCGGCCGCCCGGACAACAAACCTGAAAATTGCCATGAAGGTCGGCGCTGCAACCCAGACAATCGAGGTGTCGGCGTCGGGCCAGGTCCTGGAGACGACGACGAACTCGCTGAACATGACGATTTCTCCCGAGGCAGTGCAGAATCTGCCTTTGAACGGACGCGATGCCTTGCAATTCGCCGAGTTGGCGCCCGGAGCTTCCTTCACGGGACAGGAGCGCTATACGACAGTGGATGATCTTCCGGCAGCGTCGCTGAATATTTCAGTGGACGGCACGAATGACAATTTCCAGCGGTACCGTTCCACAACCACAGGATTCTTCACCGCCGCGCCGTTGCGTATCGGCGCATTTGATGAAATGACGGTGTCGACAAACGACCTAACGGCGGATGCGGGCGCGGAAGGCTCTACGACGATGAAGTACGTGGTGAAGCGCGGAACGAACAAATTCCACGGCAACGCATTCTGGGAAGCTCAAAATAGCTTTTTCAATGCGAATACGTATACGAACAATGCGACGGCCACTCCGATGCCGAAGAGCCGTTTGAACGACTATGGTGCGAGCCTGGGCGGGCCGTTCTGGAAGGACAAACTGTTTTTCTTCATCAACTTCGAGTGGAACAATCAGCCGGGCGCGTTCACGGAGTCTTCGCAGGTTTTTACGACAGGGGCGAATGCCGCGATTGGCGCCGGCACCTTGCCAGCTAACTATTTGGATGCGGAGAATGGCGGGTTCACCTACCAGGGGACAGACAACCAGTTGCATACGGTTAATCTTCTGACGCTCGCTGCGAATAACGGCTTCCCCTCGACAGTGAATTCGATATCGGGCGGCCTAATAACGCAAATCAACAACTTCGTTGGCAAAGGCACGCTCATTGAGGGCCAGTTGAGCGCAGCCCCAGGCGGCGGCCAGTGCTGTCAGCTGCCCAACACGAATACGCTTCAATGGGCGCAGCCATTCCTTTACAAATACCGCTACCCGACGGCTCGCGTGGATTACCAAATCAGCCCGAAGATGGCGATTCACGAGTCATGGGACATGCAGTGGTGGCAACTATCTGGAACGCCGAACTATCCGGGCGCTCTGCAAGGAAACAGCTGGAAAGCGACGTACTTCACAACGAGTTCGGGCTGGGATTGGACGATCACGCCTCACGTGATCAACCAGTTTACGTTCGGCACAGAAAGCACAATTGAGCAATTCAATCCCACGACCACAGGCGATCCCTTCGCGGCGCAGGGCGACGAGGTTATCAATCCGGCGCTGGGCGTCAACCCTGTGATCCCGGGTTTCGTCCTCGACGCGCCGCGTGATAACCCGCTTTGGAATCCGGTCGACAATCTGACGTGGACGCGCGGGAACCATACGTTTACCTTTGGCGGCGATGTTCGCATCTCAACGATGTTTGAAACGGAGGTTGCCGATCCGCCGACGTTCAACACTGGCGTTGTGGGAACGGACGCCGCGATCAACATGTTTAACACTACAAACTTCCCGAGCATCGACACGGCAAACAATAACCAGCAATTAAGCGCGGCCGAGAGCCTCTATGCGTTCCTCGTGGGGCGCGTCAGCGGCATCGGTGGATTCAATGAAGTGGATTCGTCGACGGGCCAGTATAAGGTGGAAGGAAGATTGGTCGACCGGGAAAAGCAAGTCGTCGGCGGAATCTATTTCCAGGATGGCTGGCGGATTAATCCGCGGCTTTCTATTAATTACGGACTTCGCTGGCAGATGTCCGGAGCTGTTTATGCGACCAACAATTTTTGGACCAGCCCAACCGTTAAGGATTTGCTGGGTCCATCCACCGGCCTCTTCCAGCCGGGAGTGTTAAATGGCGATATGAACCCAGTGTTTAATCTGCGCGCTTATCCATATAGTGGGGACCATAAGGAGTTCGCGCCGAACTTTGGAATTGCGTGGAACCCGGATATCAGCAATGGGTTCCTCGGCAAGCTGTTTGGCGGAAGCAGCACTGTGTTCCGAGGCGGTGCGTCGATCAGCTATTACGATGAGGGCTGGACGACAGTAGAGAATACGTTTTATACCAACCCCGGAGGAGGGCAAGTCGTATCATTGAGCGCCGGCGGACTCCCGAACCAATTCACTCCTGGATCGCTCGCTCTGGGTGGAACGCCTACGCAGAATAACGGCACGGTCGGCCCCAATGCCTTTCCGACTGATTTCAAAACGGCATTTCCGCTGCCCGAAGCGGACTTTACGTTCGCTGGACAGAATCTCGACACGGTAGATCCCAATATCCGGTCTCCCTATGTTGAGTCGTGGAACGCCGGCATCCAGCGGCAACTCCCGGGCGGTAACCTGTTTGAGATCGACTACGTGGGAAACCACGTGGTGCATTCTTGGTTGCAGTTTGACCTGAACGAAGTGAATATTTTTGAAAATGGCTTCCTGCCACAGTTTAAGACCGCTCAGGCGAACCTTGCGGCAAACGGGGGTACAACGTTTGCTGATAACACAGGCAATCCGGGAGTTGTCGCTACGCCGATTTTCGATGCGGCGTTTGCGGGCCAGGCCGGGGAATTCACTAATTCCACGTTCCTCAATTTCCTGAATACCGGCCAGGCGGGTGCGATGGCGGGTGCGATCGCCGGAAATTCGACGTTCTTCTGCAACATGGTGGGAGCGAACTTCGGCCCGTGCGGAAATTCTGGAGGGAGCTTTCCAATCAACTTCTTCCAGGCAAATCCGTACGCAACTGGCCAGATTGCGCAGCTGCTCTCGGATCCGGGAAGCTCCACATACAATGCGCTGCAACTGCAGTGGAAGCATCCGACAGGCCACGGACTCTTCCTTGGCGCAAGCTATACCTACAGCCACGGCCTGACCAATCGCTGGCTAGGTGACTTCTTCACGGCAGACGAGGGTTTGCAGAACTTCAGCACGCTGCGCGACCCGGGCCTGAACAAGGGGCCGTCGCCCTACGATCTGCGCAATAATTTCAAATTGTACTTCACTTACGATTTGCCCTTCGGCAAGAATCGGCAATTTCGAACGGGCAATTCATGGGTGGATAACACCATCGGTGGATGGACTTGGGGCTCGGTCATCACCGCAGCCACGGGGCTCCCGTTCAAGCTCATGGGCGGGACCAACACCTTTAACTATTCGTTTGCGACACAAAACTTCAACTATCCTGATGGCAGCGACTCTGGTGTGGTGCTGAACGGCGTTTCAGTGAGTCAGCTGCAGAGCCACGTTGGAGTCTTCCCGGGCCCGTCCGGGTTTGTCCCCACTTTGGCCATCGATCCGTCGTTCCTGGCGGCTCATCCGAATGCCATCGAGCCGGAATCGACGCCGGGGCAATTGGGCCAGTTTATTTACTTGAAAGGGCCGAAGTCGTGGGACGTGGACTTTTCGCTCAAGAAGTCGATTCCGATTTACGAGCAGGTCCAGTTCAATATCTACGGCGAGTTCTTGAATGCGTTTAACCATGCGATCTGGGCGATGCCCGGCAATACGGGCGGCCCGGGGCAGCCGGCGGACTATATGAATCTTTCCAACTCCAACTTCAGCGCGTTGGGCTTGGTGAACAGTCCGCGAACGATCGAATTCCGGCTGCAGGTGGCGTTCTAAGCGGGCGCGTCATTCAGTTCCGTACAGAAATCAGCTTTTGATTCTGACGGAATAGTGCCAACTCCTCTAACATCGGGCCGGGGCCGCGAGGCTCCGGCTCGATTCCGTTCACAGACTTTTGATATTCCTGCGTTTTGCCAGCCGCACCGCAAGGGTGTAGACTTCGGGTCACCAGTTCCTCCAATCTTACTTCCGTAAGGAGAATTCCCATGGCGAGCGCAGTGAAACCAGTTCCGGAGGGGTATCACACGATTACAGCGTCGCTGACTTGCAAGAATGCGGCGCAGGCGATCGAGTTTTACAAAAAGGCTTTTGGCGCAAAAGAGAACGGGCGAATGGAAGGTCCCGGCGGATCAATCGGGCACGCCGATCTGACCATCGGCGATTCGCATATCATGGTCAACGACGAATTCCCGGGCATGGCGTCGGCGCCGAGCGGTCCGACGGGACAGTATCTCGTTTTGTACGTCGCCGACTGCGATAAGGTGTTCAACAGCGCTGTTGCTGCAGGAGCGAAGGTCGAAATGCCGCTGGCGAATCAGTTCTGGGGCGACCGGTACGGCAAGCTCTCGGACCCGTTTGGCCATCATTGGGGCGTCGCAACGCACGTCGAAGACGTGGCGCCGCAGGAGATGGAGCGGCGTTCGAAGGAGTGGATGGCGAAGGCGGCGGGGCAGCACAACTAGACGCTGAGTCAGCGAGTTAGCTTATTTTGTAAATGTGGTATTGAAGCGGCCTGTTTTTCGCGTTGATTGTCGTAGAAATCGCGCGAAGGATGGGCCGTTTTTTTTGTGGGTGCACTTAGCCCACGCGCGCGCATTTTGAGGACGCGGCTACTTGCCGCATAATGGGCGGCATGCCACGAGTGGTTCAATACGTGTGGATCGCGCTGGCGATCTACTGGATTATCAGCGCGAGGCAAATCAAGCGCGCGAAGGAGCGCGAAGGGCAACTGGCGTTCTGGCTGCGCATCGGGCTGCTGGTTGTGATTTTCGAATTTCTGTTTTCGCGCTGGGGGCGCATCGGCTGGCTCGGTGCACGGTTTGTGCCGGACACGCAGGCAGTCGCGGCGATTGGTCTTGCAATCGAGATCATTGGAGTTGCGCTGGCTGCGTGGGCGCGTTACTGCCTGGGCGCGAATTGGTCGGGCGCCGTTACGCTGAAGGAAGGCCACGAGCTGATCAGCGCTGGCCCGTATAAGCGCATTCGCCATCCGATTTATACAGGCATTGCGGTGGGACTTGCGGGAACCGCGATTGTGATTGGCGAGTGGCGCGGTGTGCTGGCGTTCGCCGCGATTTTCATCGCCCACTTCGTCAAGGCGCGAAAAGAAGAAGCGTGGCTCTCGCGCGAATTCGGTCCGGCGTTTGAGGCGCATCGCGCACACACAGGTATGTTCCTGCCTAAATCTGAACGGTGAGCTTGCGGCGTTAATTAACGGTGTTTGCGACTTCAGGCACGGCAGATTTTCGGCAGCGTTTGGTGCCGTTTTCCGTCGCGGCGGGTTTAACGAGTGCGTCTTCGAATTTTTGAATCAGAGCATCGCGAGTAAAAGGTTTTTGCAGGAACATGTCCCCGGGTAGCACGCCTTCTTCCTTCTGCGATTCCAGATAGCCCGACATGAAAACAATCTTCAGCTGCGGCATGCGTTCGCGCAGGGAAGCGGCGAGCTGTGGCCCGCGAATGTGCGGAATGACGACGTCGGTGAGGAGAATGTGCACCGGCTCAGTTGCGGCCTGTGCGATCGCGAGCGCTTCGAGGCCGTCGCGAGCGGCAAGCACCTGATATCCTGCCGAGCGCGCGAATTCGGAGGCCATCTCGCGGACACCGTCTTCGTCTTCGACAATGAGCACGGTTTCCGAGCGCGCCGGGACAGTCAGTATCGCCTTGGGCGTGAAGATGAGGTCGATGGGCTCCTCCACGCGCGGCAGATAGATCTCAAAGCAGGCGCCTTTGCCTAGCTCCGACTCCACGAGAACGAATCCGTTGCTCTGTTTCACAGCGCCATAAACGGTGGCGAGGCCGAGGCCCGTTCCTTTGCCTTCACCCTTGGTCGTAAAGAACGGCTCGAACATGTGCGCCTTGGTATTTTCGTCCATGCCGCATCCGTTGTCGGTCACGGCCAGCACGACGTACTCTCCGGACTTGAGCGGCGGGCGGGACTGCGCCATCTTTTCACTCACATCCAGATCGTAAGTTTCGATGGTCAGCTTGCCGCCTGCAGGCATGGCGTCCGATGCGTTGACCACCAAATTCATGACGACTTGCTCGAGATGGCAAGGGTCGGCGCGCAAATGCCCGAGCGGTTCGCCCGGACGAAAAACAAAGTTAATGTCTTCGCGGACGAGCCGCTTCAGCAGTTTGCCCATTTCAGACACCACCATGTTCAAATCCAAAACACGCGGCTGCGTGGCTTGACGGCGCGAGAAAATCAACAGTTGGCGCGTCAGCGAAGCGGCACGATCGGCAGCTTTTGCGATCTGCTGGCTGCTGGTCGTGAGCTCGCTTTCTGCCGGCAGTTTTCCCATCAGAACGTCGCTGTGTCCCTTGATGACGGTGAGCAAGTTGTTGAAATCGTGTGCGACGCCGCCAGCCAGACGGCCCATCGCCTCCATGCGCTGCGCCCGGCGCAATTGATCTTCAAGCTTTCGCCGCTCGGTTTCCTCGGTTCGCAGAGTGGTGCGCATGCGTCCAAACGCGCTCGTCACTTGAGCCACTTCATCTCCGCCCTGCGGTTCGAGCGGATATTCGAAGTCTCCTTGCTCCAGCGCGCGAACACCGCCGACAAGCGTTTCCAGCGGCCGCGTAAAAGTATCGGAGATGAACAGAATAAGCATCGCGCCCACGAAAACTGCCGCAAGGAGCAAGCCGATCAGCCAGCGGTTCAGCCGGTCAAGAAACGCAGTCGCGTCGCTATACGACTTCAGCATGATCAACGTGACCTTGTGGGCCGCGTCTGCGCCTTCGGTGAGTTCCACCGAACTGGCCACGTACTTTTGGTCATCAATCTTTAGTTCCTGGGGCACGGGTCCGGTGCCGGAGAGCTTCTCGAGTTCGTTCTCGTCAAGCGGCGAAAAAGTGCTGATGACAATGTGCGGCCCGCTGAGAAATGCAACTTCGCTGGAGGAAATGCGACGCAGCTCGCTCGCGACGGCTGCGTCGATCGCCCGCCCTACAACGACGGTGCCGAGTCTCGCACTGCCTTGTTGCGTGGCCGCGGTCACCGGGCGCAAAACGACCTGATAAAGACTTGTTCCGCTTGCCCACCAGGCCGACGTCGCCCGGCTGTGAAGCGTTTGGTGCAGCAGCCGCTCCGCATCGGCGATGGGGAAATCACCGTGTGTGGTTTGCAGCGCCACGACTTTGCCGCGCGAATCGGTCAGCAGGAAAAGATTGCAATCTTCCGATTGCCACGGGTCCGCGCTCGCAGACTCGACAGCTGTCGGGTCGCCGCCACGCATCGCGGCAAGAGCAGCAAGCAGCTCGGCTTTGCGGCTTAGCGAAACTTCGTGCTGGTGCTGCATCACCTGAAACATCGAAATCGCGCCGCTCGATTGCTCTTCGATCTGCTGGTCGATTTGATGGCGGGCCTCGCGCCCCACGACCAACAAAGTAAGGCACATCAGCAAGGTCGTAACCACCACGAACGACAGGAGGAATTTCGTGCGAAGCTTGAAGTTGGCGGCAACTCTGTAAATCTCGTCGCGCACTGCGACGCACCGCGACACAACCCAGCGCGGCACTGTAATCCACACAAAGGAAACCAGCAGGGCGGCGGACTGCCTGACCTCGCCCGTAACTTTATCCATTCGGTTGCGCGGCAAGGTTGCCGGGGACGCCAGCCATGAGGCTAACCAGCCTTTGTTCTGTGGGGATTCCTGCGCGGGAACGGGCGGCCCGAAAAACACTGCCAGCGACTTGAGCGCGGAGCGCATTTTCCCGACGACTTGAACGTTGGCCGTGTGTTTGAGCACCGGTAATACCCGCAGCCACAGTAATTTGAGGCCCGAAGCCGAATTGGAAAATGGGTCAACGGTACCAGCATGGACAGCAGATAGCACTAGGGAAAAACCCTAGTACGCGGGTCTCCATATTACCGTAAGTTACCTGTAATCAATCAGATGGTAATTCGCTCGAATCACACCGATGGGATTTTTTCGTAGGGTCTTTCCGCGACGCGGGAATTCGGGGTCGGGCGAGCTTTTGCGGCGTCAGTGCGACGTGAATTTCTGTGGGTCGAAGTGCGAGGGATCGAGCTTCACGTTTTCCTTGATGTTTGCATATTTCTCGATGAAGACATCCACGCCGCCTGAGTAGAAGTCGACGCGGGCGGAGATCCATCCCACGGGCAGACGGCGGTAGTCGGCAAATCGGTCGTCATCTATTTTGGTCGCGTCGCGTTGGTCAGGTTGAATCAGCCGGACAAAAAGCAGCCGGTTCTTCTCAATCCAGAACTGCTTCGATTTCAGGTCGCCTCTTTTCGCGCCGACCACGTAGACGGGTTTTCCTTCCCAGATATCGTTGTGGATGACGCTCAAATCGAACCCCTGATCTTTCGCTTGCTTGATCGTCACCGCAGGCTCTTGGCGGTAGACATCAAAGCCAAGCACGAGCAACATATGCACGAAAGGCCGCGAGTCGGTCATTTTGCCATTTTGAAACGACGTCAACTGGCCGTCGTTGAAGATGCGCGCGTTTCCTGAGGTTGGAGAGCCGACGTTGATGCGCAATTTCCCGGGCAGCAGCAGCTCTTCCCACCACGTTTCGGTTTTCATGGTGCCGTCAGGATTGCGCGTCATCGCCTGTTCTGTGAATGTGACGGTGCGATACCAGTTGTGTTCGTATCGCGCGTGCATGGCGGTGATGAGCTCTTCGCCGTCTTTGATCTGAGGTGGAGCGGCAAACACCGCGCACCCGGCGAACATTACCGCCAACACCAATCCCGTCGCTGCTCTCATGCGTCTCTCTCCACTTAGTAAAGTAGGCTGAAGTGCAGCAGGTGCAGAATCCAGACGAGCCATACGCTCATCAGGCACGCAAGCAGAATCAGCGTGTCGTGCACTTTGGCCCACCACCAGCGTCCCGTCGTGCCGATGGATACGAAGAAGTTCCGGATCGCGATCAGCGTGCCAATCACGCCAATCCAGCCGATGATTTGAATGACGCGGAACCAGCCATCCGCTGAGCTCGATAGCACATTGAGATGGGAGGTTCCCTCCATGATGGTTCCGACGAAACACGCCCAGAAAAGTATGACCACGGCGCATTCGAGGCGGGTCCATGCGCGTGCCTTGCGTTCGCGGTCGCCCGCTGTGACTTTCCAGCCATAATGCCACCGGATGATCGCGGCGACGGGCCATAGAATGAGTGTCAGCGCCATAATTCCTAGCGCGAAGATCAGGCCGTTCTGCACAAATCCCTTCGAATCGCTCCAGCCAACTTGCATCAGCACTTCAGCAGGGAATTCGCCAGCGATGTGGTAGCTTCCGTCCGGCTGGCGATCAAACACCGTCAAGCTCTGCGGATCCGCCGGGTCATACCAGACGTTTTGCTCCTTTTCGTGAAACTCGGTCGGTGCGCCATTGATTCCTTTCTGCCCCACGACCATGAGCGTACCGTCTTTTCCGGGCACGATCTTCGCTTCGCCAAGGATCCCGAACAAACGGAAAATGTTCGTGTCCGGCCGGCGGCTCGGAATGTAAGTCCCACTGACGGCTTGTGC
>DATFQU010000087.1:0-3263 GCA_035264005.1 Candidatus Acidiferrales bacterium | reverse complement strand
TTCGAGCGTTATACCCAAAGTGCGAGGCGTGTGATTTTCCACGCCCGCGAAGAAGCAATGCGGCATGGCAGCCCCTACATCGAAAGTGAGCATTTGCTGCTCGGCGTTCTTCGAGAGAACGATACCCTGCCTACTCTGCTTTGTGGAGCGACGCAGGCTGTCTCGGAATTTCGGAGGAAACCTTTATTTCCATACAGCGGGTGGATTCGAATCCCATCGGCTCCACTTAGTTAACAGTCACCCTGTAGTAATTAAATCCTTGCCTTAAACACTACGGCGTTAGCGAGGACCCATCCGGGAGGAGTCGGTTAGCTTAAGGATCGTCCCTAGGTAAACACTTGGCGACTTATCGTTACATATCTGGGGCGGCGCAGCGGCGCTCGTCCCTGCCGACCTTTAAGGTTCACTTCCGGATGGCCGACAACTCGTCCTTAATCCACTTGGAGTGTGATTTTACTCTTGGCGTAGCGCTCTGAGAGGATCGATTTTGGCGGCGTTGCGCGCCGGAACATAACAGGCGAGCAGTGCCACCGCCGCGAGCAACAAGGGTGCCCCGGTGAGCAAGCGCGGGTCGGTCATTCCAATGCTGAGCGCATCGACAAACATGTTCGCCAGCGCCGAAACAATTTTTGCCAGCGCGATTGCGCCCAGAAATCCAAACAGCGTTCCGCTCATAACCAGAGCCGCGCCTTCCCGCAGCACCAGACACAGCACCTGCTGCTTAGTTGCACCGAGAGCAGTCCGGATGGCGATCTCCTTGCGCCGTTGCGCAACGCCATACGCCGTGACCCCCGCCAGCCCGATGGCGGCCAGCACCAACCCAAATAGGCCAATAGCGCCGTACGTTTGCACAGAAAACTCCAGCGCGGAGCGGCTGCGATCCAGATATTCGCCAAGCGTTTGCGCATAGAAGATGTTCAGCCTTGGATCGACGGCAGAAACTTCGTTTTCAATGGACCTCAGCACATCCGTCCGGGCGTCCGACCGCACCAGAATGGCGATGCCGCCGGCTGGCGGCCGCGCAAAATCGCGCCGCGTTAGCGGCAGATACATTATGGATTGACTCAATCCTTCGACATCCTTCATGTCCCGCACCACGCCGACCACTTCATAAGACTGCTTGTCATCCCGGACGCGCTTGCCGAGAGCGCTGCCGGCTCCGAATAGCTTATGTGCGGCGCTCTCGTTCACTATCGCAGGCAAAGCCTTCGCTGCGCTTGTTTGCGCGCGCTGATCGCTTTCGTCGAACTCCCGGCCAGCTAGGAGAGCTTCGTCGAGCGTCGCGAAATACCTTGCTCCGACCGTTTCCTCAACAACAGATTGGAGCACCTTCGAGGACTGCGACGAGTCTTCTGCAGCCATCGGCGTGGGTTCGAATTCGGTCGAAAAAGGCGGCTGATCTGCGAATGCAACGCTGCTCACTCCGCCGACGCTCTTGAAAATTTCCGGGAGTTTCTCAAACAAAACTTGCGCCTTCTCGGGTGTGTAGCCATCACGGATGGGATCAAGCGACAAAAGATACATCGTGCGAGGATCAAATTTCGTTTGGATGCTGCTGGATTTGGCGATACCCAGCACGAGGAATCCGGTGATAAGCAGCAACATAAGCGATGCCGCCACTTGAATCACGATAAGCAAATTGCGCAGGCCAAGACGCTGGTAACCCGGCAGTTGCAGGGCAGAGCCCTCTCTCAATGCCGGAGTCAGATCAGCTTTGGTCGCTTGCAATGCGGGCGCAAGGCTGAATCCCACGCCGCACACGATGGCGAGCGCAAATGCGAAAACGCCCGCGTGCCAATCTAGGCCAGCATAGAATTCCACCGGCACGATCGTCGGCGCTGAGAAGTGAGCGTTCAGACGCGCAAGAACATAAGCGAGGGCCAGTCCGGTCAAGCCGCCCAGCAGCGAAAGCAAAACACCTTCGCTGATCAGCTGGCGAACTATTCGAAACCTGCTTGCACCCACGGAGAGGCGAATCGCCAGCTCTTTTCGCCGGTTCGCGCCGCGCGCGATCAGTATGTTTGCTAGGTTCACGCACGCCAATGTAATGATTAAGCCCATCAGCGCGACAAAGAAGCCAATCAAGGCGGGCTTCACTTTTTGTGGGATGGGAATGCTCGTGCCGGCGAAAAGCAGCGTTATGCGTCTCCCCTTCTCCGTGCGCCGCAGCGAGTAGGAATCCTGTTCGTCTAGCTCACGCGTGATCCCATCGAGCGCCGCTTCCGCCGATTCCATGGTCACCCCCGGCGCCAGGCACAGGAGCGGCAAGAACTGCTTGGCATCGCGCCGATGCAAAACATCGTTCGCAAGTTCGGGAGCGAGCTCGGCCGGCGCGGTGATGGGCACGAACAGCTCGGACGGATTCACGGCAAGGGCGCCTTGAAAGCCCTTCGGCGTGATGCCCACGATGGTCGCGAGCTGCCCATTTAGTCGCAGCGTCTGCCCCAGTGCTTCGGGAGAAGCGTGCAGACGATTGCGCCAGAAATGATCGCTGATCACCGCAACGGCCGCGTCGCCGGACTTGTCGACGTCCGGGCTGAACACGCGCCCCTGCTGCGCTTTCACGCCAAGCACGGCAAAATAGTCTGCCGACACAAGCTGCCCGAACACGCGTTCCGGTTTTCCGCTAGCCTCGCCGCTGAGCGTAACGTTAAACGGCACGCCCGTCTCGAATGCGGCCACTCCGTTGAACAGCCTCTTTTGCTCCCGGTACCGCTCGACGTAGTAATACGACGCGCGAGCTAGATCGCCTTCCGTGGACTCCTGCAACATCACCAGCCGCTTCGCATTCGCCGCCCCAGGCAAATCGCGAAACAAGGTCGCCCATTTCGAGCTGTACACATTCGTCGTCAGCCCGATTCCCAGTCCCATGCTAATGATTCCGACCAGCGCGAATCCCGGTGACTTCCGCAACGCCCGCCACCCGTATCGCAGATCGCCCCGCATTTCGGCTACGTACTCAACGGGCACGCGGATCGCGATGTCCGCGATCAGGCGGATCAGCCCTGCGGTTCCCTGCCGTTTGGCCACATCGGCCAGGGCGTCCTCGCCGGCCTGAATCAGCTCCGTGCCACACGCCACTTTGAATTCATGCGGAAACGCTTGCGCCAGCCGACGGTAGACACGCGACGCCAAACTCATTGCGTCACCATTCTTTGCTTTACTCGTATCGTGCGGACCAACTCCTGCAACCGCTCACATTCCGCGTCGAGCACGCGCCTGCCAAGCGCGGTCAGCCGATAGTAGCGGCGGCGCGCGTCGTC
>DATFQU010000086.1:0-6066 GCA_035264005.1 Candidatus Acidiferrales bacterium | reverse complement strand
CGGTCTGCAGGAAAAGCCGCTTGCCGAGCTGGATCTGTATCATCGCGACATCACGGAAAATCTCAGAGAGCTTATGTAACTCATGAATTCCCGCCGGAGCTGGATTCTGTGCTGGGCTCTTGCTGTTTCTGTATTCACCGCAACGGCGATTGCAGGCCAGGAAAAAACCGCGCCGGCACGTCCGCAAGTTCGCACAGTTCCGCTGTTCGAATTCCATAGCAACTTCTGGGTGAATCTACATCAGGTTCTATTTCATGAAGCCTTGCTGCGCGCTGGAAAGCCGGACCGGCGCTTGCAGAGTAATATGCCACTTGCTGATCCTCAGATGACCGAACAGGAAAAAGCTGACTGGAATGCTGCGGTTGCTTTCTACGCGAAGACATTTGGCACGCGACGGGAACTGTTCGACGACGAGATGGTGCGGATCAACGCCGTGCTGGCCAAACAGACAGACGATGGGGCCGAGCTCAGCGCCGTTGGTTTGCCGTCAGAATTGATTACAGTGTTGCGAAGCGCTGCGCCCATTTATCGGAAATACTGGTGGCCAGCGCAGAACAAATCGAATGAGGACTGGATTGCATCGCAAGCCGCGAACGTGAGAGCACTAGGCCCGACAATTGCAGCCGCGATGCAGGGGGACTTACATCAGCAGTGGCCTGCGGCGCCGCTTCGCGTGGACGTTTCCTATTACGTGGCGGAAATCGGGCATGCCTATACGACCGATGGCCCTCCGCCGCATACAACTTTCTCGAGCAGCGGCACACAATTGCAAGGTCTTAGCGGATTCGAGACACTTTTTCACGAGGCCTCGCACAGTTTTGCTGACACGATGTCCAATGCGCTCTTCGCGGAATGCGGCGCACAGAAGAAAAAGTGCGGCGACCTGTGGCACGCGGTGCTCTTCTACACGGCGGGCGTGGAGACTCGCCGCGCACTGCCGCCTGCGGATCAGGCGAACTTTACTCCCTATGCATATAAATACGGCCTCTACGAACGCGGCGATTATCCAAAATACCGCCGCGTGCTGGAAAGCGACTGGCAAGCATACCTCGATGGCAAGACAAGTTTTCAGGCAGCAATTCACTCTATGGCCGCGGACCTCCAGTAGGAACGCTCACAGATACTAAGGCGTCGGATGGTTCTGGTTTCCGGCGCCGTGCGTCGCTTTGCATAAGGGGCAATACGTCGGAGGCTCGGTGTTATCGACGCGATGCGCTACGGGCTTGAGCGTCTGCAAATACGCGAAGATGGCGTCCAGGTCATCATCGGTCATTCCGCCGTACATCTTCCACGGCATGATTGAATTCAGTTCGCGCGCCTTCACATAACCGGTGTGCATGACTTGGCGGAACAAAGCTGCGTCGTAGTAGGGAATGCCCGAAGGGTCCGGCGTGATGTTTGCGCTCGCGACACGTCCCCAGGGACCTTCGAGAATGAGGCCGCCGGAGAAATCCATTCCGGGCAGAGGCATGCCGTGCGAATTCTGCGGCGTGTGGCAATCCGAGCATCCGGCCAAATTGACGAGATACGCGCCGCGCTTTTCGGGAGTCGAAACATCCGGCGGAGGCACAGCAGCGGTCAGCGGCTCGGGGACCGTGCGAATCAAGTATCCCACGGGAAAATTCAGCTTCGTTGCCGGCAATGGGTTATGCACTGGCTTGAGAGATCGCAGGAAAACAACGATGGAAGCGACGTCCTCATCCGACATGCTGTGAAAATGCGGATACGGCATGAAGGGGAACAGCGCGCGTCCATCGTGTCCGACGCCTTCGCGAATCGCGCGCGCGAGTTGGTCATCGCTCCATGAACCGGATCCCGTTTCTTTGTCCGGCGTCAGGTTCGGCGCGAAGACGACGCCGGGTAAGCCGGCGAGAGCAAATGGTTCGCCTGCGCCCTGCATTCCCGCCGGAATCGGCAGATCGCGCTTCGTCCAATCGTGCGGCGAATGGCAGAACATGCAGCCCGAGACGTTTTCGGCGAGGTAGCGGCCGCGCGCCAGGCGTTCAGGAGTCGCCGTGAAAGTCCGGCTGGTGAGCGGTCGCGCGCGCGGGCCAATGAATGGCCGCCAGCCAATCGTGAATGTAATCGCAACCGCAAGGACTGCGATCAAGCAGAGAATTCCAATACCTAGAATCCTGGCAAGTTTCTTCATCGAGCGAACAATACTTGGGGCAAGAACAACGGCGCAAGCAAATTCGTGTTCAGCGCGGAGAGGAAGCAGCAGTTGGCGCAGGGGGCGACGCGGGAGCGGCGGCACTGGCGAACGAAGTGCCGGGTTGTGGCAGGAGGGCCATAGCTCGGTCGCGGGCGGCAACGAATTCGGCCATGTCGCTGGGCGCGACGGGCTCTGACGGCGGCAGCGGCAGACGCTCGAAATTCAAGAACTGGCCGTGGCGCTCGATGCGGAAGTCCAGATGGGGACCTGTGGCGAGGCCCGTCATGCCGACAAGCGCGATGCGCTGGCCTTGCGCTACGTGCTGGCCTTCGCGAACGAGAATGCGCGAGAGATGCATGTAATAAGTCTCGTAGCCGTTCGAGTGCTGGATTTTCACCAAGTTGCCGTCTTCGCCTTTGCGTCCGGCAAAAACCACGCGGCCGTCTCCAATAGATTGCACTGGCGTGCCGGTGGGCGCAGCGTAGTCGGTACCCAGATGCGGCCGGTAAATTTTTAAGATCGGATGATAACGGCTTAAGCTGAAGTGCGAAGTGATGACCGCGGAGAACTTCAGCGGCGAATGCAGAAAGGCTTTTTTCAATGATTTGCCGTCCGGCGTGTAGTAGCCGGGAACGCCTGAAGGGTCGTGGAACAAAACGGCACGATATGGGCGGCCGTCGTTCACATACTCCGCAGCGAGAATTTTCCCGTATGCGATCGTCTGGCCCGTTGTGACTTTCTTTTTCTCGACGACGACACGGAACGTGTCGCCGGGGCGCGGGTCGGTGTAGAAATCCAAATCCCAGCTGAAAATATCCGCGATGCGCATGGCCAATTCGGGAGACTCGCCAGCACGAGTTACAGCTTCGAAGAGCGAGCCGTCCACTTTGCCGGCGACGGCATCGGTGTCAACCGTTGTCGGAATCGTTTGGACTTCGGCGCGGAATTCGCCATCGCGACGCACGACGGAGAGAATGCGCTCGGGATCAATCCGATATCTCAGTTCTGCCAACTGGCCGAACAGAGTCCGCGCAATCTTGAGTTCCTTCCCCGCTTCGAACATACGAAAGTTGAAGACAGACTCAGCAGCGGAGGTGATTTGCCCGGCAGTCTGTGGATCAACATCCATGCGAGCGAGCACGGCGGCAAATGGCACTCCGCGAGGAACTGTCAACGTGGTAACAACCAGCCTTGGAGGTGGAACAGGGATGCGCTGCCCAGCGAGCGCGAGTTCCGTGGCCAGGCGACTCTCAAATTCGAAACGAGTCAGATACGATCCGGCGATGGCCAAAAGCGCCAAGACGCCAACGATCAGCCAGGAAATAAGCTTTTTGCGGCTCACGCGCCCCCTCAGGCGAGTTGGATGCCCTTTTGGAGAATACTCCCGCAGAGATACGGCTGCCAACCGGAAATGCACCGCCGATCACAGACTCTAATGGCCTCGCCGGCCGAGACGATCGGTCTACATGAGTAGCAATGCTCCCGCAAACGCATCGAAAATTCCCGAAAAAACCCTCGCAGCGCGGTGGCTATTTTATACAAAATGAAACTGGTTATTTCCGCTTGTCCTGAGTGTTTAAACCCATTTGAATTCCGGCGAACACCCGATTGGCCATTCGCGCATCTTGCCGCTTAATCGTTGAGGCACTGTGGAGCTGCTTTTCTGGGTCGGATGTGATTCTGGAGAAGCAGTGCAGAGGGAAACGAGAGGAGCGTCCGATGAACAATGACGGGATGTTTTCGGGTCCGGAACTTGTTTGCGCAGATTGCGGAGTGCATTTTCACGCGCGACGTGTCACCGACGGCGTCGAAGAGATCTGCGATGTTTGCTACGAAGCGCGCTTCCCTACTTCTCGCCCTGCTTTAGTGCCTCGGCGCGCGCACACGCATGGGCATCTTGCGGCTGACTAGAACGCTTGAGAAATGGATTAGCGCTCGGTGCTCGGCGCGACTGCAGCCTCGGTCGGCTTCGCAACAAAGTATTTCTGTTGGTAGAGGTCGTGGTAGATCTTGCCGGCAACGTCCGCGGCGTGCGGCCCGTTGACGATGCGCATTCCACCGCGCAACAGAACGACGAGAACGATGCTTGGCGGCCCCTGCCCTGCATAAGAAGCGAACCAACCAAGCCGTCCACCCTTCAATTCATCGTTGCAGGTTCCGGTTTTGCCAAGGGCCTGCTCGCCTTCTGGATCGTTGCTCTGACGTGCCGTGCCGTAGAGAACGGCTGCCAGCATTCCCTGGCGAAGCTCCGGCAGCAGCGGAGCGATTTCGAGAGTACGGCGCACGCGCGGAGCGAAATCTTTCGCAGCGTCTGTGCTCTGCGGGTATTGCAGGTAATACAGTGTGCCGCCGTTGGCGATGGACGAAACGATGGCGGCGAGTTGCAACGGCGTCATGCGAATGCCTTCGCCAAAGCTGCACATTCGCGCCACCCCGCCGTAAGAGGGAGGAGCGGAAGGCAGAAGTCCGGGCTGCTCGTCGGCAATGTCGAAGCCAGCGCGCTCACCAAGGCCGAAGATGTGGTCGTAATGCCAGACGGTATCGAAGCCGAGGCGGCGGCCCAGTTCCTCGAAAAACTGATTGTTGGAATGGGCGAGCGCTTCGGTCATGTCCATGTAGCGGCGGCGGCCGATGCGAATCATCGTGTCCGGCGTGATGACGCCCTTTTCAAGAGCGGCGACGGCGATGACGGGCTTCAGAGTGGAGCACGGCTCAAAACCGGCGGAATACGCGAGCTTCTGTCCAACGATGGAAAGGATGCGGCCGCTCGAAGGATCAACAGCAACGACCGAGCCGTTTTGGCGGCCAAGCGCGTCAAGCGCAGCTTGGCGGACGACGGGATCGTCGAATTGCGAATCGTCTCCGGCAGCAGGATCCGTGATGTAAGTGGGAAGGCCGCGGTAATGGCGGTGCCGCGTGACTGTCCTTTTAGCGGCGGTTCGCGAGGGCTTGCGATTTACGCGAGCCGATGCGAACCACGGCATGAATGCCGCGATGGCCGCAAACAAAACGATCTTGCTGAAAAATGGGTACTGCGGGACCGGATTCCTGGTCGAATTTCCACTCATGGCGCGCCTGTCACTTCCCTCGGGTTTAGTCCTGATTGCGACAACAGAGCAATTTTAGGGAAGGAAACGCGCGGGCGCAATGCGAAAAATGTGCTGTTTTTGCGTGTGCCCAAGATGCAACGGCAGAAAGATAGCGTTGCATCTGGAACTAAGTGCGCCGCGCCGGTTGCGAACAGGAACGAGCGCGGCAGATTCATGAGAGTCGCCGAAGTTTAGCGGCCGCCGGGTTTGGGTTTCGCGGCTGCGGCGGCGTGAGCGTTGGATTTCGTGCCATCGGCACCGGACGCTCCGGCGGCGGCCGCTTTGGCTGACTCCTCGGGCGCGGACGGAGCGAGTCCCAGTTCTTTGCGAAGCGCAGCTTCGATTTTGGAACGAATGTCGGCGTTTTCACGCAGGAAAAGGCGGGCGTTTTCGCGTCCCTGGCCGAGGCGTTCGCCCTTGAAGGAGATCCACGTGCCGGACTTTTCCAAAATGTTACGTGCGACGCCCAAGTCGAGCAAATCGCCTTCGCGGGAAACACCTTCGCCGTAGAGGATGTCGAATTCGGCTTCTCGGAACGGCGCAGCGACTTTGTTCTTCACTACTTTAGCGCGCGTGCGCGAGCCCACGACCCGGTCACCTTCCTTGATAGCCTGAATGCGGCGAATGTCGAGGCGAATGGAAGAGTAGAATTTCAGCGCGCGGCCACCGGTGGTGGTTTCCGGATTGCCGAACATCACGCCGATCTTCTCGCGAATCTGATTGATGAAAATGAGGCAGGTGCGCGACTTCGAAACGATGGCGGTGAGTTTTCTAAGCGCCTGGGACATCAGCCGCGCCTGCAAACCCATTTGCGGCTCGCCC
>DATFQU010000085.1:0-21539 GCA_035264005.1 Candidatus Acidiferrales bacterium | reverse complement strand
TGATTCCGGCATAGGCATCGGTGAGCTGCATTCAGAACTTATCTTGGCGCTTCGATTATGGACTGAATTCGTGGCCTTGGGAAGGCTTCCGCTCGTTCGGTAGACTACTGCGCGGAACGACCAAACTGTATGATGAGCTGGGGGAAGTGGCGTGGCCGACCGCAGGAAGAGAACAATTCGAGGCGCTGCCAAGAACCAGTGCGCATTTTGCGTGATTCAGGGCAATCCGGCTGACGTTACGCGCATTTTTGAGGACGATGACACGTTCGTGTTTCTCGATTACCGGCCGTTGTTTCCGGGGCATTGCCTTCTGATCACGAAAAGACACGTCGCAACTCTTGCGGATCTTCCGCCGTTGTTGGTGCATACGGTCTTTGACAATGTGCGCATCGTCGCGATTGCGGTGCAAAGCGCGATGAGTGCGGAGGGAACGTTTGTAGCGATTAATAATGTTGTGAGCCAAAGCCTTCCGCATTTTCACGTGCATGTTGTGCCGCGACGTAAGGGAGACGGACTAAAGGGGTTTTTGGCCGCGGAAGAAATACGAAAGCAACGAGGAGGCCACAGCTGTGACCAGTGCAATTCGTAAGGAAATCGTGCGGCTGAAATCGGCGTGAGGGATAGTTTCAGTGAAAATCGTGGGAAGTAGTTTCGGCTTTGGTGATTTGCAAAGGTAAGACGCGCTCAGCTTTTACCGACACGACGTTATCCTGATTTTGCAACTTACCGTCGATCAGCAAAAATTGATGATGAACGATGGTCAGATGATTTTTCTCGAATATCTGCGGCGTAATAATGGCATTGGCGATTCCCGTTTCGTCTTCGAGACTTAGAAACACAAAGCCTTTGGCTGTTCCCGGGCGCTGGCGCGCGATTACGGAGCCGGCGATACGCACACGCAGGCCATTCGGTAATTGGCTCAGTTCGTTAGCTGATCGAATGCCGCGCTTTTTCATTTCTGCCCGATGATATCCGATGGGATGAAGGCCAACGGTCATGCCGGTACCTTTGAAATCAGCGACGAGCCTTTCTTCCGTGTTCATTGGCGGCAAAGGCGAAGTGATGGAAGCGCCGAATCCTGATTCCATCGAAGACTCTTCGATGATTTTCAGTAAGGGGCCGGAAGTTCGCGCGGCGCGTTCGATTTGCCACAGAGCTTCGCGGCGATGGCTGTTACGCTTGCCTCCGATGCGATTTAAGCTGCCGATCGCAGCCAGCGTAGCCAATTCGTCTTTTTGAATTGCGGGAACGCGCAGCTTCAAGTCATTGATGGAAACAAATGGACGAATCGCCCGCTCCTGGACAATTGTCGCAGCGATGTCTGCGCGCAGTCCTCTGACGTAACGCAGGCCGAGCCGCACACTGAAGTCATCCGCAGTTTTTTCAAGCGTGCACAGCCAATCCGAACAGGTCACGTCAATAGGCCGGACTTTCAATCCATGACGCTGCGCATCTTTTACCAGCGTCGCGGGCTGATAAAATCCCATTGGCTGATTGTTCAGCATGGCTGCAGTGAAAGCAGCGAGATAGTGGCATTTGAAATAAGCGCTGGCATAAGCAAGCAGAGCGAAACTCGCGGCATGAGATTCTGGAAATCCATATAACGCGAATGAAGTGATGGCCTGCACGATTTTGTCCTGCACATTTTGCGCAATTCCCTTTTTCTCCATGCCGAGACGAAGTTTTGTCTCTACTTCTTTCATGCGCTTTTCAGAGCGCTTAAGGCCGAACGCTCGGCGAAGCTCTTCCGCTTCACCTCCTGTGAACCCCGCCGTAATCATGGCCATGCGCAAGAGCTGTTCTTGAAAAAGAGGGATTCCCAGCGTGCGCTCGAGGACCGGCTCGAGCAAAGGATGCGGGTAGTCGACCGTTTCGCGACCCTGGCGGCGTTTCAAATATGGATTCACCATTTCTCCAACGATTGGGCCGGGCCGGATGATGGCAACCTGCACGACAATGTCGTAAAAGTCTTTCGGTTGCAGGCGTGGTAAGCACGACATTTGCGCGCGGCTTTCGATCTGAAACATGCCCACGGTATCCGCTTTTTGCAGCGCCGAATAAACTGCATCGTCTTTGGCAGGCAAACGTCCCAAGTCGATCTCTTCGCCGTAGTCTCGCTTGATGATGTGTAAACAATCTTCCAATACGGCCATCATGCCCAGCCCGAGCAGATCCACTTTCACAATCCTCATATCAGCGCAGTCATCTTTGTCCCATTGCACAACGACGCGTCCGGGCATGGTTGCCGGTTCGAGCGGAACGATGGAATCCAATTGGCCCTGGCAAATCACCAACCCGCCTGAATGCTGCCCGAGATGACGGGGCAAATCCTGCACCTCGACGCAAAGGTCGAAAAACTTGCGGATTTGCGGATGCGTGATGTCTAGGCCAGCGTCTCGGAATTTTCTGTCGAGGGTATCGTTGGCATCGCGATATTCCCAATGGCCTGCCAAACTGGTCAAACGATTCAAAATGTCGGGGTCGAATGACATTACTTTGCCGATTTCGCGTGCGGCTGAGCGTCCGCGGTATGTAATGACATTTGCGGTCATGGCTGCGCCCAATTGTCCGTAACGCTGATAGACATATTGGATGGCGCGCTCGCGCTGATCGCCGCTCGGAAGGTCGAGGTCGATGTCCGGCCACTCGCCGCGTTCTTCAGTGAGGAAGCGGTCGAACAGCAGTTTCATCTTCACAGGATCAACGGCAGTGATTCCAAGCGCGTAACAAACCGCACTATTCGCAGCCGAGCCGCGGCCTTGCACAAGAATGTTGTGCTCGCGGCAAAAACGGACAATGTCCCAAACGATCAGGAAATAACCTTCTAGACGAAGGTTTCCGATAATCCTCAGTTCGTGTTCGATTTGACGCTCAGCTTCGTCATTGCCGGAATCATAGCGGGAGATCATGCCTTCCTGGACGCGCTGGCGAAGAAAATGGATCTGCGATTGCCCCTCGGGGACGGGATAATCGGGAAATTGATAGCCCAAATCTTTCAGGCTGAATTCGAGCCGTGAGGAAAGCTCCTGCGTATTGGCGATTGCCTCTGGCAAATCGGCAAACAATATTTCCATCTCGGCTGGCAGTTTCAAATGGCGCTCGGAATTGATTGCCAGCAAACGTCCCGCGGTCGCCAAAGTTCTGTGATTGCGTATCGCCGTGAAAACATCCATTACTTCGCGACGCTGCGGCAATGCGTAACAAACTCCATTGGTCGCCAGAAGTGGCAAACCGAATTTGCGCGCTATCGCAACGGCGGCTTGATTGCGTGCCTCTTCTTCGCGGCAGAAGTGCCGCTGCAATTCGATGTAAACATTCCGCTGGCCAAATAATTCACAAAGCCGTTGCACGCAGGCAAGTCCTTCATCCATTCCGCCGCGCTCTAGGGAATGAGCGAGCGGGCCCTCGGCGCCTCCGGTAAGGCAAATCAACCCCGCGGAGTATTCAGCAATCTCCGACGATGAAGTACTCCCTTCGCCTTTTGGCGAGCGCAATTTCATCTTCGTAATCAAACGGCAAAGGTTTTGGTAACCCGAGCGGGATGCGACGAGCAGAGGATATCGCCAGCCTTGCGTAGACGTGATTTCCGCGCCGATGTGTGCCTTGATGGGACCTTTTTGTGTTTTTTGTGCAGCGAGATAAAAACGCGCTGCGCCGTAGACTCCGTCGCGGTCGAGCAAGGCCATCGCCGGCATTCCCCATTCCGCACAAGTTGCCACCAGCTCTTCCGGCAAAGAAGCACCTTCCAAAAAACTGAATGCAGAGCGGGCATGAAGTTCCGTGTACATCAGTCGTATCTTCCGCAAACAAACCAGTCGCGACGCAACCCGTCGTAATAAATGCGAAAGAGGCCGTCTTGCATTTCCCAATGTAAATTGTGGCCCTTGAGCATCGCAGTGGAATCAAACCGGACATCGACGTCCCATTCATCGTGGCGCCACGCTTCTTCCTGCCACCAATCTCCAGAAGTACGCCATGGTCCGGAAGCGGCCACGATCTTGCCGCGCATACCGCGAAAATGAATGTGAACCGGCCGGTTTTCACGAACTTCGATTTTCGCCAGCCATTCCGGCCGGAAATTCCGCAGGGCAAAGACTGTTTTTTGTGGCTTGGATTCAGGTTCTGCATTGGAGCTTGCTGAGGCGCGGCAAATTTTACGGCGCACTTTCATTTCGACCGGGGCAGAAGCGAATCGGTTCATCCGAAGTGCGCCGGGACGATGCGTGTCCAACACTTCTGGCGAGCCGACATTCGAGCTGCCAACGAGATTCGCTAGCCGCGCAATGGTCAATTCCAATTTTTCCGGATCGATGAAACTGCGATGAAACAGGCCATTTTGTGCTGTTCGCAGACGTGCTGGTTCGGCGGCAAGAGCAATTTTGCGTATTGATGCTTGAGGTGGATCGGTTTGCAATCGCAAGCGAAGCAAATTCAAGAGCAATTTCGGATCCCGCATAGGTACGGGCAAACGCAGGGTTCTTTCATAAAGTGCGGGAGCACTTTTCGCAGTGGACGTCGATCCAACCATCACTGGTTCTTTTTCAAACGCATCGCCTAACGTAAATCGCAGATGAATTGCAGAAGCAGCCAGGGCGTAACCCTGTAAGCGAGCGCACAGTTCATTGAGCAGCCGTCCAAGAAGAAATGCCAATGGCTCGAGTTCCTCGACTGCATCTTCGAGATCGATCTCTTCCTCAAAACGCAACTGTGATTCAGCCAGCACCAAGGAACGCACCCTTGCGCCACGCGCCAATTCGTGTAAACGCACTCCTTCCTGTCCCAACCGTTCGGAAAGTTGCAGGACAGGCAGAGCCGCCAATTCAGCGCAAGTGCGCACGCCCCAGCGTTCCAGCGTTTCCAGAATCTCGACGGATGGAGAAAGTATGCTCACCGGCAAACCGGCCAAACGCTTCGCCTCTTCGCCAGCAGGGATCAAGGTAATTCCGGTAAAACCGCGCGCGGCGTAAAGAGTTACATCGATGTTTGCAGCGATTGCGACATTTACCGTCAGACCAAGTTCAGACACACTACGCATCAATTCACGTGCAATATTTTTGTGAGAGCCAAACACGCGATGCAGACCTGCAAGATCGAGAATCAATGTATCGGCAGCAGCGTCTTCCACTCGCGGGGAAATCGACCAGCACATTTGCAGCAGAGCCATATGCAGCGATTCTTCGCACGCGCGCGAACGGCACCTTTTTCCCGCGCTGAAAAACTGATTGGCCTGGGACTCGGTCATACCGATTTCGATTCCTGCCTGCCGCGCGAAATCGTTTATGGCCACAACAGTGGAGAGAGGAGGAGTTCCGTCCAAAAGCGCGACCGCTTGGCCGCGCAACGCAGGTTCAGTGCACAAAATGGCTTGCAAAATAAAATTTGGGACGTAAATAGAAGCGAATGCCATAGCCAATGCCTTTGATAGTTGGGCAAAACCTCCCGTTTTTCGTTTCAGGCGATTCGACTTGTCGATTCGATGCTCGCGCCGGCATGACATCCCGACATTGCATTTGCCCTGAAGATTGTTTCAGGCGAGCCTGATGAACCGCCGATAATGGTGGAAATACGCCCTTCGCGAAATTCCATTCTGCTTATTGGATTCACGTGCGAACGCAATACGCTGGCGTGCACATCGAGTCCATCGAGCAACTGCGCGAAGGGTGGCCGACAGAGAGCTTCTCCAGAATAGGCTGCAAGCACTTCCTTTGGTTTTGTTGTAGACCAATGAACAAGGCCTGCTTCAAGCTTCAAAACCAGCGAAGCGCACGTTTTAGCATTCGACTCTTGTTCGATGATCAACAGAATTGTCTGTGTGTTTTCTACGGCCCGCCGGAAACGAAACCATGCATCCAATGGAAGCTTGCGCACCATTTCACGTGGAACGTCGCTTAGATCCAGGCACACAAAACCGAATCCGCCTCCTTGCAGAAGCAAATCCGTGGCGCGAAGGGCATGATTGAAATTCCGGCAGCGTATCCATAACAACTGTTTCAGTTCCACTCCCGCTGCTTCCGCACGGCACGGGTCGAAGGCGTCGCATGCGTCGATCAAAGCGCAGCTCTCCGCATGAGCGGTTCGCAATCCTAGGGAGGAAACGAGCAAACTTGTCCGGCCGGAACAGGGAGGGCCGAATATTTCAGTCAGTGCGCCGCGAGGGAAACCGCCAGTCAGTAAATCGATCTCGTCAACACCAGTGGA
Source organism: Candidatus Acidiferrales bacterium (assembly GCA_035264005.1). Classification (GTDB taxonomy): domain Bacteria; phylum Acidobacteriota; class Terriglobia; order Acidiferrales; family UBA7541; genus DAHUXN01. The sequence continues at coordinate 15,341 of DATFQU010000085.1, read as the reverse complement.
AACACTCTCTGTGGCGCTGCGATCGCGATACTCAAAAGGAGCAGCAACGCGGCCAGCGAGGGCGCGTTCGACTTGAGAGCGTAACTGAGCGAAATTCCTGGGCATGGTTGATAATGCGGCGGAGTTCAATCTATATACTTTCGCTTTTTGTTCGCCATAAAGAAAATCTCTCACAAAGAGGCGTCGTTGTCAACTGAGGAGTCAGCTGAGGTTGTCAATCGACCAGCGAATAACCTTGCGGTTCCCGCGGACGCCGACTGCATCCGTGAGATTCCGGCAAGCTACAAACCCAAATGAACAGAAAACGTGCCGATTAGGGCGTTTTCGTCATGATGTTCGGAATGTTCCGTCCCCGCAGCATGGAATTAAAAACAGCCACGTCCTTCGCCATAAACTGCTCGGTCTCGCTGCTATACTGAGCCACTTCTTTTTTCAGTTGATCATTGACGGTGATTTGCTGCGTGGTGGGCGCGTAGTCCGAATCGCCCACTCCTTGCGCTAGATAACTAAGTCTCTCGACAAGCATCGATTCCCATCTCACATCATCTTGCCCGCGGCCCGTGGCCTTCAGCTGCAGCACGTGGCCTTCGAGGTCGACCAGCTTGCCGCTGAGGCTATCCGCAGCCGACCGCAGCGCTTTTGAATTCCCTCCGTCGCCGAGTTGATTCTCGAAATCCGCGAGCTGAGCGCGCACTGATTCAATCTGATTCACCGCATCGGCCATGGTGTCCATTTCATCCCGAATGGCCATCTCCAATTTATCCTGCCTCTGGATGTCAGCCTCCGTTCCCAAGGAGTGCGGATCCTTCAGCACATTGAGTTTTTGCGTGTATTCATGCCCGTCGGCCATGAGCTTGACGGTGTACGTTCCCGGCGGCGCGAGCAAAGAAACGAGCTCGACAGCCGGCGCCGGACGCCATCCTTCCGGCCCGACGGTCACTTCCGGCGCGTAAAGCGGACTGGTGCGCAAGTGGAACTGCTTACTTGGTTCAAATCGTAGATCCCACCACACACGATCGACTCCGGCGTCTTTTTTCGCATCGAGTGTGCGGACAGTTTTTCCGCTTGCGTCCTCGATGGCAATTTTCACGTCGCCCTGCGCTGGGCTTTTTAGGTAATAGTTGATCGCTGCTCCATATGGCGGATTGTGGCCCGTGGTCGGATCGTAAGAAACCGAAGCGGGCTGAGAAACGTTACGGAACCGGTATGCATCGCGCGGCGCAAACAGGTGTGCGTCCGACGAGCGCACTTCGGATGTCAATTGTTCAAGAGGAGTGATGTCGTCGAGAACCCAAAAGCCGCGCCCATACGTGGCCAGAACGAGGTCATGAAATCTCGGCTGGACAGTAATCCAGTAAACCGGCGCATGCGGCAAACCCGCCTGCAAAGGCTGCCAGTTTTCGCCGTCATCGAACGAAACGTAGAGCGCATTTTCCGTGCCGAGGTATAGAAGCCCTCTGCGCACGGGATCTTCGCGCACACAGTGGGCATAGCTCAGCGGACTGTGCGGAATGCCATTGATGATCTGCGTCCACGTCTTTCCGTAATCTGTCGTTTTGTAAACGTAAGGGTCGCGATTGTTCATCTGATGAAAATCGACAGTGATGTAAGCCTTGCCCCCATCGTAGCGCGAAGCTTCGATATTGCTCACCGTTCCCCATTCGGGCAGGTTGGGAATATTGGGTGTGACGTTTGTCCAGTTCTTCCCGCCATCGCGCGTAATCTGCACAAGTCCGTCATTCGTGCCCGCCCAGATCACTCCCGCTTCCTTTGGCGACTCCGCGATAGAGAAAACGACGCCGGCATATTCCACGCCGATGTTGTCCGGAGTCAGGCCGCCCGAGATTCCCATCTTGCTGCGATCGTTACGCGTCAAGTCAGGACTGATGACTTGCCAGCTTTGGCCGCGATTGGTGGTTACGTGAACGTGTTGGCTGCCCACGTAAACTCTGTTGTGGTCAAAGGGGGAAATGGCGATGGGAAACTCCCAGTTGAACCGGTATTTGACGTCGGCGGCAGGCGCACCAATCGTTGTCTCTGGCCACACCTCGACGACATGCGCCTGGTGATTCTTCAGATCGTCGATTATCACCGTTCCGCCAACACTTCCCGAACCCGTTCCGCTGTTCCAGACGATGTTGTTATCCACTGGATCCACAGTTGCGAAGCCGCTTTCGCCGCCGGAAATTCCCTCCCACACGCTGCGGGAAATCGGCGCCGGCCCGCGTCCGCCGAAGAAGCCGAATTGCAAACTATTGCTGGGCCCGCGGTACGAACCGCCATCTTGCTTGTTGCCGTAAACATTGTAGGGAATCTGATCGTCCGTCGTAACGTGATAAATCTGCGCGATAGGAAGTTGGATATGGTCCCACGTCTGTCCCTGATTGATGGAAATGCTCACGCCGCCATCATTCACAACGGCCATTCGACTCGCGTTCTTCGGGTCGATCCACATCTCGTGGTTGTCGCCGCCAGGGCCCGCGGGCATTTCGGTGAGAGTTTTGCCGCCATCAAGCGTGCGGGAGAACGCAGCCGAGAAAAAGTAAACCTCATTCTCGTTGTCCGGCGAAATCTCTTCGCGCGTATAGTAATGTGTGCGGCCGCGGATTTGGCGATCGTAGCTCACGACTTCCCAGGTCTCGCCGTCATCATCGGATCGCCAGAGCTGTCCACGCTGCGTCGGCTGGCCGTCCATGGGCACGCCGTCGCCCGTTTCGATTTCTGCGTACACCCGATTTGAATCAGAAGGCGCGACGCGTACGGCAATGCGCCCGAGCGGCGAATGCGGCAGTCCGTGCCCTTCGAGGCGCTTCCACGTAACTCCGCCATCGGTGGACTTGAACAAGCCGCTGCCAGGTCCGCCGCTGGTGCGGCCCCAAGTGTGAATCACAATCTGCCACATGCCCGCGAATAGAATATGAGAATTGTTGGGATCCATCGTCAAGTCCGAGCAGCCGGTGTTCTCATCCACGAAGAGAGTTTTCTCCCAGGTTTTCCCGCCATCAGTCGTCCGAAACACACCGCGTTCCGGCTGAGGCCCGTATGATGTGCCAAGCGAGCACGCGAGAACGGTGTTTGGGTCGTGCGGATCGATAATCACGTTTGCGATGCGGCCGGTGTTCTCCAAGCCCATATGCGTCCAGGTTTTCCCTGCGTCCGTCGACTCGTAGATTCCGTCGCCAATCGAAATGTGACTGCGAATGTAAGGCTCGCCGGTTCCTGCCCACACGATATTGGGGTCGGTCGGAGCAATCGCTATCGCTCCGACGGAGGAAACATCCTGCCGGTCAAAAATCGGTTCCCAGTGAATTCCGCCGTCCGTTGTTTTGAAGATTCCTCCCGAAGCCGCGCCGACATAATAGATGTTTGGATCTCCCGCAATGCCTGCGACAGAAATTGCGCGATTGCCCGGGGGCCCGATGTAGCGAAATTGCAGCCGGCTGAAGGTCCTGGAATTCCCCTGCGACTCCTGCGCAAACGAAGAACCCGCGAAGCAGAACAACAAGACGGAAAAAAACCAAACAAGCGGAGCAATTCGCTTTGACATGATTTTTCCTTTGCAGCAAAAGATGCGTCGAAACGCGCGGATGATACTGCCGGCCAAGAAATGCGTCAACTATCGCGGGCAGTGTTGTGGCAAACGGTACGCACTACCGAGAAGGAGTGGCGTAAATCGCCGATGCGATTTGCCCTAGCGCTTCGCCGGCAACTTTGTCCGCTGCACTTGGATCATCCAGAGAAAGCGGAACACGATTGACGTATAGGGCGAACGCGAGATGCTGTCCATCGAGCGTAACCATGTATCCGGCAAGTCCCTTTCCGGTCAGCATCAAGTCTTTATTCAACGCATCGTAAGCGCCGAATGTGCCGGTCTTGGCCATCACGTGACCAGCAGCCGGCGAATTCACTTCGATCTTCCACAGCGTTCCGTCGCGTCCAAGGATCGGCAGTGCTCTTTCAAATGCTGGAAAATCTTTCTGCCGCGCCATGAACGCCAGGTAATGCGCCACAAAATCCGGCGTGAAAAACGCAGACTGCGCTCCGCCTGCGCCATCGGCTTGCGAAGCGCCGCTTAGGTCGAGCCCAGCCCTCACCAGGAAATCGTGCTCAAGACTGAATCCGGCTTGATCGACCTCTTTTGTCGCGTGCCCCAGCACAGCGCCGAGAATGTAAGGCGTCATGGAAGCGTGCAAGTTCTGGCTGACTTTCAGCGTTACCTTCACTTCCTCCGACATCGGAAGAGAAACATGCTCGGCGACGACGTTCTCTTGCTCGTACGCAGCGGAGAGCGTTTTGAAATCAACCATTGTGTTTGGGTCAGGGATTTCCGCGCTGACGCCATCCGCGCGCAGCGCTTCGACGAACGTCACCTGGGCAAATCGGCTCGGCTGCGGCACAGCGTACTTGTACAGGATCGAAGGGCCACCGAGAGGAAACGTCCCTGTTAATGTCTGTTTGTGCGATCCGTCCGCGTTTGTGACATCGGAAGAAGAGTCCACGTTGGGCTTTGACCCCGCGGGACCGGTCGTAATCTGATCTACGAACGTCGCGTAAGAAGTGGCGGGCGAAACCGTCAGTTTTACAGGAGCGCCCTGCGCGTCGCCCGGCGAGACCGTCAGATCGATGATGTTGTCGTTCACGCAGATCGGCGAAATTACTACGCCTGTTCCCAGTTCCTGAATCCCTTCGGGAAAGAGAGTGGCATCCACTAGAACGCGCCCTTTGATCCGTTTGATTCCATGCGACGCGACCAGCTGCGCGAGCTGACGAATCACCAGCAGCGGGTCGCCGGGAACTGCTTTCGTGTCCGGGCTGCCATCGTAGGCATGGTCTTCGTTTTCGAACGCAAGCGTTCCGTCCGGCTGGATGCGTCCGGAAAGATTCGGGTCACCGCTGGCCACCAGGATCAAGTCTCCATTCAGCGTTCCGTCGGCAGACACCGGGCCGGTGCGATAGACGCGGGTATGAAAACGATAATCTGCGCCGAGCAATTCGAGCGCGGTTCCTTCGGTGAAAAGTTTTGTCGTTGAGGCAGGCGTAAAGAATTGCTGCTCATTCAGCGCGTAGACGACTCTATTTTGGTCTAGCGAATAGACCTCAACTCCAAAACTCGAGTGCCTAAATTCGGGCCGGCTCGTGATCTGACCGATTTTACTTTCCAATGATGCGTCTTGGCCGCGCGCAACCGATACCGCAGTCAAGAGAGTCGCAACCGCCAGCATTCCCGTCAGACATCGCACGAAGTTCCGGTTATTTTTTCTCATTGGTGAAGCGCTTCCCTCTGGCGCGCTTGCGAACTGTTCGCTCTTAGATTTGGGATGGCCTCAATTTTCGCGGGCTGCGATCTTTCAACGCGGGATGCCTGCTTCCCCGCTGATTTCTCCAATTGTTCAAACGTGATGTTCAAAATCGGATACTGCCGCCAATCCTTGTAATCGAAATGCCACCACTCGAATTCGTAGACTGTAAACCCCTCCGACTCCATCGCGTGGCGCAAAATATTGCGATGCCAGTGCTCAATCGACGTTCCGCCCGGATAAAACGGATACGAGCGCTCGGACATTTCGTCGTAGACTCCGGTCATCTCGACGGGCTTGCCGGTCTTCAAATCGTAAAGGGACATATCGATGGCACACCCACGATTGTGACGCGAACCGTCTCTCGGGTCCGCGACAAAGATCTTTTTGTCGTTGGGAGTCGCGTCCCAGAAGATCTTCGTTACGTACCACGGCCGGTAGGCATCGTCAACCAAAATGCCATATCCCAGCGCTTTGAGCTTGCGGTCCGCGCGAAGCAAGGCCTCCGCTGCTGGACGCTGCAAATAAGCCATCGCTTCGGTATAGACCGGCTCGCCTAGAAAATCATTCGTGCTCGCGTAGCGAATGTCGAGATGGATGGACGGATCGAGCGTGGAAATGTCCACCAAGTCCGGCTTCCGAAAATCTCCGGATTCATGCGGAGGCTGCACAGCAAGCGCCTCCTTCCTCAGTTCATCCAAAGGCTTCGACGGATGCACATGAAAAACTCCGCCTGCAATCGGGCCAAGCGGTCTGCGTTTGAAAACCACTCCGCTCACCTTGACCTGTGTCGCATTGCCATTTGCATCGCGCGTGAATACCGCTTGCTCGCCATCGTAGAGCCCGCCGCGAGGGAAATTGAAGACGTTCTCGGAAGATTCTTCGAGTGGCGCGTATTCAAACCACTCAATCAGCGCGGTGAGCTTGCCATTGCGTTCGAAAATATAAAGCGTGTCGTAATCCCAGCCATACTCGCCAATGAGGCCTTTCCAGCGTCCCGGAACCGGTGTTGGCATCTCTTCTCGCACTCGCGAAAGAGTTTTATCGCCGATTCGTATGCCGCCATCCACAGGTGTAACTTTCAATCCGTAGCCCAGTCGTCCGTCTTCAATCAAATCCTCGCCGAGCTGACGCAACCTGACTTGTTCCCCGTCGCCAACGGGGCGCAAATAAAGCTCGCCCTCTTGCGCAACAAGGTCCACTGCTCCTTCACCTTGCCCGTAGCGTCCTTCGAGCTGGCGTACGCGGTCGAGCGGGATCGCAGTCGTTTCTTCAATATCAGCAAGTGGCTTGCCTTCTTTGGCTGCAAGCATCAAGCGCAAAGCAACGTCCGCGACGTGATTTGTCACCGCGTTCGCGCTGTCCATGGTGGTCACGGCGACGACGCCGAGCTTGTCGTCCGGCAATCCCGAAAGCTGGGTCGCGAATCCGTAAATCGCTCCGGCGTGCTCGACTTCGCGATGTCCATCCAATTGCGCCAGACGGAACCCCAGTCCATATGGCGAACTCTGCCCTGGCTTCGCGAATTGCGGCGTCCACATTCTCTCCAGTGTTTCGCGTTTTAAGACTTGGCCATCAGCGCCTTTGCCGCCGTCAAAGAGCACGCTCAAGAATTTCCCCAGGTCCAGAACGGTCGAGTACATGCAGCCCGCGGGAGCCATCCCAAGCTCGAATGTCGGTGCCTGAAACAGCTTCCCGTCGTGAGACCACATGTATGCTTTCGCGAGATTCGCAATCAGTTGAGGCTCGGGGCGGAAGGCGCTGTCGCGCAGTCCCATCGGCCGCAGCACCGCGTGCTGCAAGTACGTCGCAAATGGCTCGCCGCTGTGTTTTTCAAGAACGTAGCCAACGACCGCGACGCCAGCATTCGAATATTTCGTGTGCGTCTCCGGTGGGTAGACGAGGGTTGTATCGTTTAAGCTGTGCACCATCGCTGCCAGTGATAGTTCCGACGGATCGAAGTAATTCCCCGCCGGCGGCTCGCGCAAAAGGCCCGCGCGATGTGACATCAATTGCCGCAGCGTGATGTCGGTGTGAAAGGGATTCTGTGGATGAAAGTCAGGCAGATATTCTTGGATCGGAGCATCCAAATCCAGTTGACCGCGTTCAACCAGTTGCATCACGCCGATGTCGGTGAAGAGTTTCGAGACTGAACCAATGCGGTAGACAGTATTCGCTGTCGCGGGAATTTTCTTATCCGGATCCGCATATCCGAACCCCTGCGCCCAGACGATTTGCTGATTGTCGACCAGCGCGATCGAAAATCCCGGCAATTGCTTATCCTGCATTTCATTCTTAATGAACCTTGTCAGCGCGTCGGCAACTCGCGCATATTCGCTTTGAGGGGCAACGTTCTGGACGGTCTCTGCCTTCCGTGGTGCTGAGTAAACAAACACACCGCCCAAGACAAGCAGCAACGCAATCGACAAAACTGTTCTGAATCGCATGAGTCTTAGCATAAGCCTGAGCGGAAGAATTGGTTTGTGACCCTGAAAGCAGGCACTCTATTGAGGAGGGGCCGAGAATGTCAAGTTCATCTTCATAGCGTTTCGACGCAGTTCCGAAATTGAAACAATTGGTTCAGTAAGCCAAATCGGCGGTGGATCGATACCTACTCTGTGGCGACGCCCCGCGAGGTGTCCGTGCGGGAAGCCGATTTAGATCGCACCACAAACAGCGCATACAAGGGCAGTCCACTCAAAACCAATAAGGTGCCAAAAACCGCGTGCATAGGGGATGCGGCGATGGCGCTCACAGTGATTCCCAGCGCCGCAAGCGCAAACAGCGCCGGGAGCCACGGATAGCCGGGCACGCGAAACGGTCGTTCCAGTTCAGGCCGACGAATGCGCAAGACAATGACGCCCGCGACCGTCAGTCCGTAGAAAATCCAGCCGATAAAGACAACGTAGGTGAACAATTCTTGAAATGACCCCAGCAACGTTAATCCTGCCGCCCACAATCCCTGGATAAGGATCGCGAAGACCGGCGCGCGAAACCGCTCATTAACCTTGCCGAAGATGGAGAAAAACAACCCCTCTTCGGCCATCGCGTAATACACGCGCGGCCCGGTCAGAATCATTCCGTTCGTCGCCCCGATAATCGACACCAGTATGAGCGACGAAATGAACGCCGCTGCGCCTGCTCCGCTCGTTACCGCGCTGACGGCAGTGGCCGCGACCCGTTGCGTATGTTGAATCTGCGTGTTTGTGAGCACCGAATAATAAGCTACGTTCGCTATCAGATAAGTGACGGCGACGATTAACGTGCCATAAAGGAGGCCCCGCGGCAGATCCCGCCGGGAATTGCTGAACTCGCCTGTCATGAACGAAAGCACGTGCCAGCCTTCATAGGCCCACAAAACTGCGATCAAAGCGATTCCAAAGGATGCCGGCCGGAAACTGAAACCGCTCCGCGGCCAAACACTGGCTCGCAGCAGATGGAAATGGCCTCCATGAAAGAGCAGGATTAGCATGATGGCTATCCCTGCATATTTCGCGACGGTGAGTGCGTTGTGTACGTTCTTTCCCGATTTCACACCCAGGCAATGCACGCCCGTCAATATTAGGATCAGCAGAATCCCCGCAAGTTTCTGCTGCGTCACCGTCAGCGGGAAAATCTGCGCGAGGTAAATGCGGAACGCGACGGCCAGCGTTGCGATGCTGCCTGAATGGATCAGGGCCAGAAGCGCCCAACCGTATAAGAATCCCGTCGTCCGGCCGTAAGCCTGCCGCAAGTAAACGTAGAGTCCGCCAGCCTTCGGAAATGCGGCGCCCAACTCGCCAAGCGCCAGCGCGCCAAAGAGACTCAGCAGGCCGCCGGTCAGCCACACAAGAATCACCGCGGCAAACGACGACAATTGATTCGCGATATTGCCCGGGACGAGAAAAATACCGGATCCGATGATCGTTCCGGCCACGATTGCCGTGGCGTCGCGCAAACGCAATTCGCGCAAGAGGCCTGGAGATTTCGAGCGACCGTCAGTAGAAGCAGGCGCGGACATGATGTGCCTCGGCGATACTCAGCGCCCACAACCCGGGTCACTACTCCGCGCTCGTGCGCCGCCCTTGTTTTGTGTATGATGCGCCTCACACGACAGAACAATTGTGCAGTGAAACATATATTTCGCGCATTTTATCGGTCAATGGCCGTTGTGCAAGGAATATTTGAGGCGCTCTGAACGAGCGGAGGTTCGCATGGTCAAACCCATTTCCGTAAACAGAAGTTTCTTCGCGGGCTCTGGCTTTCCGCCAGTCATAATGCGTAACTTCTTGCTCTTTGTCGCTGCGTGCTTGCCGTTCGTTTTCTCCGCGAGGTTAGGCGCACAACAAACCACCCCCGCCGTGGACGTTTCCGGTTCGTGGACTGGCGTGCTTGGCACTGGAGCAAACCAACTGCACCTCGTCATCACGTTCGCGAAATTGAGCAACGGCGATTGCTCCGGCCAGGTCAATAGCGTGGATCAGGGCGCAGTTCTTCCGTTCTCCAGCGCGACAGTGCAAGGTCAGAAAATTCATTTCGAAATCGCGCAAATTGGCGGCGTTTACGACGGCACGCTCAGCGACGATCGAAAGCAGATTAATGGCACGTGGACGCAGGCAAACACACCTTCTCAGCCGCTCAATTTGACGCGTTCCGCGGCATCCGCGTCCGTCTCCACAAATAATCCGGCCGTCGCTCCCGGCCCAAAAGAAAAGCCGATCTCTTTGCCGCTCGACGTGACCGTGCCAGTCGCTCCCACCGCTTTCAAGGCCGACGGCAAAATGCACCTTGTTTATGAGTTGCACATCCTGAATATGAGCCCGTGGAATTGCACTCTGACCCGAGTTGAGGTTCTAGCCGCAAATTCATCGAATTCGCTCGGCTCTTTCTCCGGTGCTGCTCTCGATGGCATGCTGGAACGTCCCGGAATCTCCGCCTTGCCCAAATCGAAGCTGGCGCCTGGAACCGAGGCCGTCGTGTTCATGTGGATCACTGTCGACAGCAAAGCTGACGTCCCAGCAGCGATCCAGCATCGCATCAGTGTGATGCTCGGGGACTATCCCGATGAGCTCAGCGTCGAAACAAACCCTCTAACGGTGCGCACCGGGCCGATCGTCATAAGTCCGCCGTTGCGCGGCGACCATTGGCTCGCGGCGAATGGCCCGTCGAACACTTCGGGGCATCGTCGCGCCCTGATTCCCATCAACGCTCACGCCGTCATTTCGCAGCGGTTTGCAATCGACTGGGTGAAACTGGGCGACGACGGCCAGACGTATCACGGCGACAAGCTCGATAACAAAAATTACTACGCTTTCGGCTCAGACGCCCTCGCGGTCGCCGATGGCATCGTCACCGAAGTCAAAGACGGCATTCCTCTAAACGTTCCAGGCGTAAATTCCCGCGCCGTGCCAATCACGTTGGAAACCGTTGGCGGTAATCACGTGATACTCGATATCGGTAACGGATGCTATGCGTTCTACGCGCACCTTCAACCCGGCTCGATTCGCGTCAAAGTCGGAGATCGTGTCCATCGCGGCCAAGTGCTCGGTCTTGTGGGAAACACAGGGAACTCCACCGAGCCGCATCTTCACTTCCATATTTCCGACGCAAGCTCGCCGCTCGGTTCCGAGGGTCTACCTTATTTGTTTTCTTCGTTTGAAGTGGAAGGCAAAGGCTTCGGATGGAAACCGTCGGAGGCAAAAGGCGCGCCGGAAAAACACACTATGGAAATTCCAACCGAGGATGAAGTAGTTCGTTTCCCTTCCCAGCCATGATGGAAAGTTCAGCGGTGAGGTTTTCTGCAACTAAAGAGTGAAGTAAAACGTCGCGCCCTTTTCGACCGCACCTTCGGCCCATACCTTGCCGCCATGCCGCAACACGATACGCTGCACGGTGGCCAGCCCGATTCCAGTTCCGGGAAATTCTGCGGCGCCGTGCAACCGTTGAAATGCCCCGAACAGCCGCGCGGAATATTCAGGATCGAAACCGGCACCGTCATCCTTGATAAAATAGGCAGACGATCCATTCTGACGCTTCAGGCCAAACTCGATGCGAGCGCTTTGATGCTTGGACGTGTACTTCCACGCGTTCCCCAAGAGATTGTCGAGCACGATCTGTAGCAGGCGTGAATCGCCGTGCGCTTGCACGTTTTGCTCGATAACCCATTCAACGCTTCGTTGGCCATCTCGTTTAGCGAGTTCCGTTGCAGTCGACCGAGCCATATCCGAAAGGTTCACTGGTTCGCGCTGCATGGGCGAGCGCGTCACCTTGGAAAGGTTTAGCAGATCGTCGATGAGTAATCCCATCTTTTGCGTTGCGGAACGAATGCGCTTCATGTGTTCGTTCGCGGCCGTATCCAGCTTCTCGCCATAGTCGTCCATGAGCGCCTGGCTGAAACCGTCGATGCTGCGAAGTGGGGAACGAAGGTCGTGCGACACCGAATAGGAAAACGATTCCAGCTCTTTGTTCGCCGCGGCTAATTCTCCGGTGCGTTGTTCGACACGTCTCTCCAGTTCATCGTGAGCCGTTCGAAGACTTCGGTCCTGCTCTTCGATTTGCTCGAGCATTTCGTTGAACGTCGCCACCAGTACGGCCAATTCGCCTTCTTCCTTCCCGGGAATCGCACGAATTGCATAATTTTTCCCCCGAGAGACTGTCCGCGCAACCTCTGCCAGTTGCACCACAGGTTCAGCGATCGACCGGCGCGCAACGTGGGACAGGAATAAGGCTACGATCAGGGAAAGGACAAGCACCGCGAGCGCAATCGTAAAGTAGTGTTTCATACGTTCGATCAGCGTTTGCTCATCGGATTGGATGAACACGTAGCCCGCGGACTGTCCTTGAAAAACGATCGTATGAACCAACATCAGGTCATCATGTTCTCCCCAGTGACTCTCTTCGTCTCCGGGGGCAATTTGTGGTCGCGACGGGATTCGCGCGCTTGAGTCGCGCTGGTACGTCGCAAATGCTTTTCCATCTGGCCTGTAAATGCACGCGGAAACGATGTTAGGGGCAAGACGAAACGCCGAGAGAGTTCTCTCGGCCGCTACGGGATCATCAAACGTAAGCGCCGAAACGCTGTTCGAGCCAGCAACCTGCGCTTGAATGGAGAGATTGCGGACGAGCGTTGCCTGAAAGGTTGAGAGGTCATACGCGACGAACCCAATGCACGCCAGAAGGAGCGCTGTCGCACTCACGAGCATGTTCATGCGTGTGAGCTTCCTGGAAATCGATCCTTTCTGTCCCGTGGCCATTCGCTTCTAGGCTCCTGACTGAGGATTCTTTCGAACGGCAAGCGCCACCTTCAACAGGTCAGAGCTCACCGACAGTCCCGCGTTTACGGCGTTGCTCAGGTTCACCTCGAAACGCACTCTGTCTCCTTTGAGAAGAAACTCGATCATTCCTCCGCGCTCGGAGAAGCGAGGGATATCGCTCACCGTCAAAACGCTTGCTTTGCCCAGCACTGCGAGGATTTCCTTCAAGTGATCTTCTTCGGAGTTGCCAACAAAAAGAATTTGGCAGGCTAGCGCGTCCTGTGGCTTTGTGACCCGCTTCGCGACCAGGTTTTGTGTGCCCGTGCCCTGTCCAGACACAGTGGCATCGAGAATCGTCCCGAATGGATCTTTGCCAAGCACGCAGATGGCAAACGGCTCGCCACGCTCGGCAGCCGGCCATTCGACAAATCTGCTGAAGTTGTAGAGGTAGGCGGCCTTGACTTGATACTCGCTCGGTTTGGACTGCTGGGCATGAATGACTCCTGACAGAGTCGACGCGCATGCCAAGGCGAAACTCATTAGCCACAGAATCGGCCTTCGCGCAGCAACATGGCGCCCCAATAGGCCCGGCGAGTGTCGCGGACCAAATTCCCGTTGTTTCGGCAGCCGCGTCCTCACCGTTTCCACGTCAGTTGTGCGTAGATCGTCCGTTTGATTCCAATATTCGGCGCGTTATTCACGCCCGAGCCAAACTCCACTTGATACGGCCGGAATAAATTGTCGCCCGTCACCGACAACTCCATCTCCTTCGCAAAGTGCCAGCCTGCGTGTACGTCCATCGTCGAGTAACACCGCACGTTTTGCGCGGGTAGCGCGCTTACGAATCGATACGTAGGATCAATTTCAATCTGGCCGGGCAGGTCAAATAATGACTGGATCACAACCTCGTGATGCGGGCTCGATCCTGTGTCGCTCGCTGCCGTACCGGCGTCTGTGATACCCGGCTTATCCTTTAGGTGCATCTGCAGATATGAGTAAGCGCCTTTCAATTGCCACCAGCTTGTGGGTTTCCAATCCGGATTGATCTCCACGCCGTCCGTGTTGCCCTCAAGCCCATTCGCAAACGGAACTGAAAGCAGAATGTATGTATACGACGGCGGAGGGGACTGAGCGAATCCAATCGACACATCGCCCAGACTCTGAAGGTCGTTGTAGTTGTTGAAGAATGTTGCGACGTCGACATACAACCGAGGATTGACCTGCGACCGGTATCCCGCTTCGTATCCGAGTAGCTCTTCTGGCTTAAACGCTGGGTTTCCCTTAATTTCGACGAATATCGGAAATGGCGGCGCGGCTGAAAAAAAGCCCGTGAGTCCAAGGTCCTGGTCCAGCCGCGACGGTGTCCTCACCGCGCGTGTCGCCGCCGCCCAGAAAGATTGGTGATCGTCCGGCGTCCACAGGGCCCGTATGCTGGGCTCAAAATCAAAACCGCTGAAATTGTTGTGTTCGATCTTCGTCCCCGCGGTCAGCGAAAGTTTGTTCGTCACAAGCGGAATTTCATCCTGTAGAAATCCGCTATACACATTGTCGGTTTGCTGATTCGGCGTGAAGTTGACCGTAGCCTGCGTCTGAATGAAATTGCTGGGACTCACTCTCGCGCCGAGGCCCCAGATGAAGTCCTGATGTTTCGGCAATGGAAGGTGGTATATGAAATCGAAATCAAACGTGTCGCGCGTTTCTCCGAATTGGGCGTCCTGCCGGTTCGTCCGGTCAAAGTAAGCCTGCAGCTGAAAATCAGAACCGTTCTGCAACTGATGTTTCCAGCGCGTCAGCAAATTGCCGCCGGAGACAAAAGTCGTCCCGTCAACGTTCGCTTGGGAAGGCGGGAAAAAGAACGCAATATTTGTCTCCCCGCCATTTTCTCCGCTGTAGACATCACCCTGGAACGTGACGGAATCGCGATCGTTCCCGCTCCAGTCCGCGCGAAAACCTAGCTGCCCCATCCTCCATTCGTCAAACGGATCTCCATTCGTATGGAATTCCTGTCCGCGAATAAATCCCATCCCGTAAACGCGATAATCGATGGTCTTGTGAAACGTGCCGCCGTAACGCAGCGCCCCCGTCGCTTGATCAACGTTTCCACTTCCCACCGCGGCGAGAGTTCCGTGGGTATCTTTCGCGTTCTTCGTAATGATATTGATGACGCCGTTCACCGCGTTTGATCCCCAAATCGTACCGCCCGGGCCGCGGATCACTTCGATTCGATCCACGTCCTGCAGCATCACGTCTTGGACGTCCCAATTCACGCCTTCAAAAAGCGGCGTGTAGACACTCCTCCCGTCAATCAGCACCAACACAGACCTGGAGAAAGCGCCTCCAAATCCGCGTATGCCGACAGACCAACTGTCGGAATCGATTCGCGCCATCTCCACGCCCGGCACGAGCCGCAACGCTTCCGGAATGGTCGCGACTCCAGCTCGGCGGATGTCGTCTCCGGTCAGCACGTAAATCGCGGCGGGTGTTTGCAGGAGCTTCTCCGGCTCCTTCGAAACGGTGGTCACTTCGACGTTTCCCAGTTGCGCGAGGCTCATTTCCTTCAAATTGCCCGGGGAATTCTGGTCTGGTGAACTTTGAGACCATGCGCAGGGCGCGACGAACGATATCGCGACGGCCAAAGCACACACCTTGACGGATCGCCGCAGCGCGACTCCTGAAAATTGACGCATCCAACGACCGAGGCAGTTCAACTGCCTGCAAATCTCCTGACTGTTCATGGAATTCCAAACGGCTTACGGTGGAGGGGAACTACGTGCCGCTACGCCGGACGTTACAGCTCCAGCCTAGCACCTGA
>DATFQU010000084.1:0-3623 GCA_035264005.1 Candidatus Acidiferrales bacterium | reverse complement strand
ATTTTTGGGAGTGGCGCCACCCAGCAGATCGCCGTGGACGCTAATCTCAAAATGTACGCGGGCAGCAAAATGTATACGCACCCGCCGCAGCTCAATTGGACACGCAAAGGGACGATGGGGAGGCCGCTCTTTCATCTTGGCAATCACGTGTTTTATCCCTGTGGCGCTCCGTCGACGCGAATAAGCTTTACACAAGATGCTGACGGCATGCTGATGACTATCAACGACGCGGACTTCGCGCTCACGGCGCGGCGAAGGGCATAGCTGGCTTATCTTTTTTGTTCCATGAGGCTGGCGATGGTGTCCATGAGGTCGAACTTGGTGAGGATTTCGAATTTACCGTTGGACATTTCGACGAAGACGGCGGGGCCTTCGCGGCTGAGGAGTTGCGTGACGCGCTCGACGGGAGCGTCGCTGGGAACACGGGGAAGCGCAGAGCCCATGACTTCGCGGATGACGAGCTTGCGAAGATCTTTGCCTTGGAGGGCGAGATTGAGGATTTGATCTTCGTAGATGGTTCCAATGGGATTGTCTTCCTCGAACACGGGAAGCTGGGAAATGTCCTGCTGCTGCATGGTGTGGAGCGCGTGGAAAACGGTTTGATAGGGGCGCGCGACAATGAGTTCGCGATGTTTGCCGTTTTGCATTTTGACGCGGACGACGTCGGCGGCACAGAGAGGGACTTCGGATTCGACGTAGCCGTGCTCGCGCATCCAACCGTCATTGTAGACTTTGCTGAGATAGCGCATGCCTGTGTCGGGAAGGAAGGCGACGACGCAGTCGTCCTTTTTCAGTTCGCGCGCAAGACGGAGCGCAGCGGAGAGGCAGCCACCTCCTGAGCCGCCGGTGAAAATTCCTTCCTGCTTGGCGAGGCGGCGCGCCCAGACGAAGCATTCTTCGTCGGTGACTTGCAGGACGTCGTCGAGAACGTCGAAGTGCATGGTGGAAGGGAAAATGTCTTCGCCGATACCTTCGACGACGTAGGTTTTTGCCTTGCCAACTTTTCCGGTCTTCACGAATTCGTAATAAAGCGAGCCGATGGGATCGACGCCGATGATTTTCACGGCAGGATTTTTTTCTTTGAGGAATTTGCCAGCACCGCTAATGGTGCCTCCGGTGCCCATGGCGCAAACGAAGTGCGTGATTTTGCCGCCGGTATCCTTCCAGATTTCCGGGCCGGTGGTGTGATAGTGGGCGTCGGGGTTCATGGGATTTTCGTACTGATTGGGATAGAAGGAATTGGGAATCTCGCGGGCGAGTTTTTTGGCGACGGAGTAGTAGCTGCGGGGATCGTCGGGCTCGACAGCGGTGGGGCAGACGATGACTTCGGCACCGAAGGCTTTGAGTAGATCGATTTTTTCGCGGGACTGCTTGTCGGTGATGGTGAAGACGATTTTGTAGCCGCGCACGGCGGCGACGAGCGCGAGGCCCATGCCGGTGTTTCCGGAAGTGCCTTCGATGATGGTGCCGCCGGGCTTGAGCAGGCCTTTGCGCTCGGCTTCGTCGATCATCCAGATGCCGATGCGGTCTTTCACGGAGCCGCCGGGGTTGAGGTAATCGGCTTTGACGTAAACGGCGGCTGGAATATCGTGTGTGAGGCGGTTGAGGCGAATGAGCGGCGTGTTGCCGATGGCCTCGAGAATGTTTTCGCAAAGCATGCGAGCGGCGACCTCGAATTGGGCTAGGGGAAGATTACGGAGTTTGGGAAGGGAAGTCCAGAAGGAGCGCGCGGATCAGTGTTAATCTTTTCTCGCGACGCGAAAGGATTCGTAGATGACGGAGATGACTCAGACTGCTGAGTTGAAAGCGGGTCCGCGAGAGACGATTGCTGTGGTGCGGATTCTGACGGGGATTATCTTTTTGTTCTTTGGAGAATACAAAATTGCGGGGCCGGCGTTCGCGCATGGAGGCTTTGAGGGTTGGATTCATGGATGGCTAGATGCGAACGAGCCGGTGGCATTCTACGGAGCATTTCTCAAGGGCTTTGTGCTGGCGCATCCGGTGCTGTGCGCGCGGATCGTGGGCTGGGGCGAACTGGCCATTGGAATCTCCCTGGTGCTGGGATTGTTTGTGCGAGCGGCGTCGGTCGGTGGGGCGATTCACATGGTGAGCTTGGCGCTGGCGACGTGGTATGGGCCGGGGCACGGCGCGGCGACGTGGAAATACTTCGGCGCAAACCTCGATCACATTCCGTTGCTATTCTTGTTCGCGATTTTCTTCGCGACGCGTGCGGGAGAGACGTGGGGGATTGACGGCTTGAGGAAATGAAACGTGACGGGGAGAGAGGGATGAAAAGACAGAATGTTTCGAGCGGGACGCCGTGGGAGCCGGTGGTGGGATACTCGCGGGCGGTCCGCGTGGGTGCGCAGATATGGGTGTCCGGCACGACGGCGACGAACCCGCAAGGCGAAATTGTGGGCAAAGGCGACGCGCGGGCGCAGACGGTGCAGATCTTGAAGAATATCGAAGCGGCGCTGCAAAAAGCAGGCGCGAAGGTGGAGCACGTAGTGCGGACGCGGACTTTCGTCAAGGACATTTCGCAGTGGGAGACGATTGGGCGCGTGCACGGAGAAGTTTTTGGGAAGATCCGGCCCGCGACTTCGATGGTGGAGGTGGCAGGATTTGTTTCGCCGGACATGTTGGTGGAGATTGAGGCGGAAGCGGTGGTGACGAATGTGCCAAAGCGACGACGAGAGTAAAGTGGATGAAAAACACACAGAGACCACAAATTACACACTCGGCTGTCATCTGGTTGTTTTTCTGGATGTGTTGGGGCAACGCGAAAAATTTAGAGCATTGCGGCTGCCCAAGTCGCCTGAGGAATATGCATCGGTAGCCGAAGTGTTGCGACAGACGGCGGGTTTCGTGGTCGGGCTTCGCGAAACGTTCCAGCGGCAATTTGCGGAATTTGATAGGGGGCTAACAAACTTTCACCAGCGTACGGAAGAGCCGATTCGTCCAAATTTCGTTGGCTTCTCCGATTTATTTGTTACTTCTGTTCCGCTGTGGAATAGAAATGGCGACCATCTAGCCACCACCGTGACGATATCTTCAGCGCTCTCAGCAGCGAGTGTTGTCATGCTGACCTCACTAGCAAATAGACACGCACTCCGGGGCGGAATTGAGGTTGGTTTCGCGACGGAAATCGCCCAAGGAGAGACTTACGGCACTGCGCTCGAACGAGCGTACATCCTAGAATCTTCGCAGGCTCAATATCCGCGGATTGTAATTGGGGATGATCTCTGGAAGTACGTCAATACAGCGATCGCGCATTTCAAAAATCAGAAAACACCAGAATCAAGCGCGATCGCGACTATTTTCGAGAGAACCATGCGGATGATTTCGGCTGATAAAGATGGAAAGAGGATTCTGGACTATCTCGGAGAAGTTATGGTTGAGATCGCCGGGCCTGAGAAGGCTAAAACCGCGATGAACATGATTCGACCCGCATATGAGTTCATTCTGACAGAACATGAACGAGTTTTAACAGAAGGGAATGCCAAACTCGCTGGCCGCTACGCCTTATTGCGCCAGTACTTCGAGTCACGTTTGGCGCTTTGGGGATTGGACAAGCGATAAGTTTGGTTATTGCGGTTGCGTTACAATTGAAGGGAAATGGATGA
>DATFQU010000083.1:0-8533 GCA_035264005.1 Candidatus Acidiferrales bacterium | reverse complement strand
AGATTGAAAAGATTTTGCTCGCCGAGAGCGCCGGGGTTGAGCTCCATCAGGATGAGATGGCCCATAACGGAGACTTTCCCGATCGAGTGGCCAGGCTGTTCGCGCTCCTGGGCGCGGGCGGCAGGAGGTAGGAGTGCGCCGATGGAAATCGCGATGACTATTGCGAAGACTTGACGGGTGCGGCTGGGCATAAGGACCTCCTAAGGAAGGTGCATTGTATTTATATTTTATCCAGAATGGGAGAGCGATTTTTTGGGCACAACCGTCGCGTCGGCAGAAAACACAGCGGTTAGTTCCCTTGCTCGTGAGACCAGTAAACAACGACCGTCTGTTTGTTGCCGTTTTCGGACGAGGCGGGCTGCAGATCAACATGTTTCTGGTAGTGGCAGCCCTTGTATCCGATGGGAGACGTGAAGAAGTCGCAGTCGGCGGGCGGCTTGTCTTCGTACTGCACGACCTGGCTGCTGGGGACGTGATACCACGTCGAGTAGCGGAATTGGTTGAACCAGGGCGCGTAGGAAAAATAATCAACGGTGAGGACGATGAGCCAGATGCAGCAGAGGACGAGGAGCGCTTCGAGCACATGACTTTTTTCGTGGTCGCGAGTCCGTTCGTGGTGGTCGAGGGCGTCGTTTACAGCGCGATTGATCGTTTTGTACAGCGCGTCGTCTGAGGTTATTTCGTAATCGTCAGGCAGGGATCCAGCGGTTACTTTTCCTTCGTCGCGCGCGTTCACTTCACCTCCTAAGAAATTTGCATGGATTGCGTTGAGCAACCGACGAAATCATAGCACGCGAGTCGGAGAGGAGCGGATTGTGAAGACCGAAACTACATGACGGACGACGAATGCATCGGCCCCGCAGGGCCCTCCGGGAAGCAGGCGCAGGGAGGCGCGAATGGAAGATTAATCTTGATGCGTACTGCGAGCGCGTATGCGAAGGATCGTCACTCGTGCCTTAAGGCGACGAGGGGATCGACGCGCATCGCGCGCCGCGCGGGAATGTAGCAGGCGAGGAGGGCCACGAGGATCATCACGGCTCCTACCACGGCGTAGGTCATCGCATCCATCGCGCTGATCTGGAACAGCAGGCTCCTAAGGAAACGCGCGACACCGAATGATGCTGCGATGCCCAGCGCGACGCTCGTTGCCGCGAGCAAAAACACTTGCGTCACAATCAGCCGAAGGACATCGCTTCGCTGCGCTCCCAACGCCATGCGGATGCCGATTTCCCGCGTGCGCAAGCTCGTGTTGTACGAAATGATGCCGTAGATCCCGATGGCGGCGAGCAGCAAAGCAACTCCGGCGAACAGCGCGAGCAACGTGGTGCGAAATCGAGGTTCGGTGACGGACTCGCCGATCACCGCGGACAGCGGGTCAATCTCCACGGGCAGTGCGGGATCGATCGCATGGAATCCGCTTCGCACAGCGGAGCTGATTTGCGTGGTGTCGCCGCTCGCTCGAATCGCTACGCCGAGCCCGCCGAGCGGATTCTGAACGAACGGAACGTAGACCTGACCCCAGCGCGAGGACGCCAAGCTGATGTCCTTCACGTCGCCCACGATGCCGACGATTTCGCGCGTAACGCTTTCTGGATAGCCGATGGTGATTCGCTGTCCGATGGGATTTTCGTTGCCGAAGGCGCTTCGCGCGGCCGTCTTCGAAATGACGCACACTTTGGGCGCTGATTGGGAGTCCATATCGCTAAGTTCGCGGCCGCTCAGCAGCGGTATTTGCGCGACGTGAAAATAATTCGGGCTCACCATCACGAGGTTCGCTTCCGGCTGTTTTGACTCCGGGAGCTGGGGCCGGCCGTCGATTTGAAATCCTAGATTGATGTAGCCATCCGCCAATGGACGGGGCACAACGATCGCGGCTCCCTGCGCGCCGGGCACAGCATTCATACGGTTCAGCGTTTCGTTGTAGAAGCCGATCAACTTCTGCGGCGATGTGTACTGCGAATAATCCAGCGAGACGCCCGCGGTCAATAAATGAGAAGCATTAAATCCCGGATTCAAGTTTGCCAGCCGTTCGAAACTGCGGATCAGCAGCCCCGCGCCCACAAGGAGCACAACGGCGAGGGCCATCTCCGTGACGACAAACGCGCTCCGCAAGGTTCTCCGTCCCGTACCTTCTCCGCCGCCGCGCCCGCCTTCCTTCAGCGCATCCGCGAAGCCGCGGCCGCTCGGGCTCCACGCCGGCGCAAGTCCAAGGACGATTCCAGCCACAATCGCCAGAACCAGCCCAAACGCCAGCACGGCTCCATTCACTTGAATTTCGTCTATTCGCGGCAAATCGGCTGGCAGCCAGGAGACAAATCCCTTCACTGTCGCATAAGCAGCCACCAGTCCTGCGGCGCCGCCAGCGACGCCAGTCAGCAAGCATTCTGTGAGGAATTGTTGGAACAAGCGCCCCCGTCCGGCGCCGAGCGCCGAGCGGATCGCCACTTCGCGTTGCCTCGCGGTCGCGCGGACCATCTGCAGGCTTGCCACGTTGGCGCAAGCGACGAGAAAAACCAGTGCGACAGCGCCCAGCAGCACGAGCAGCGCCGTCCGGAAACTTCCGGAGAGATCTTCTTGCAAAGGAATGATCCGGGCGCCCCAGCCCTTGTTCGCATCGGGATATTGCCGCTGCAGCGCTTCCTGGATTGACTCCAGTTCGCTTTGCGCTTGCTCCCGCGTAACGCCCTGCTTGAGACGTCCGGCGGCATTCAAGTAATGGCCGCCGCGGCGCTTGTATAACTGCTGCGCGATCGAATCCTGCAGCAGGGGCACCCAGAGCAGCGCACGCGAGTCGGGAATTTGCGGCCGGAAACTGCCGGGCACGATGCCGATCACCGTGAAGGGACGTTGTTCGAGTTGAATGGTCTTGCCGATGATCGCGGGATCTGCGCCAAATTGGCTTCGCCAGAGACGCTCGCTCAACACCGCCACGCCCGCGGTTCCAAAAACGTCATCGCCCGGCTCGAACGTGCGGCCGAGAATCGGTTTCACGCGGAACATCGGAAAGTAGCCAGAAGTGACCGCTCCGGCGATGACGTTGGTGGCTTCGGCAGTTCCGCTCAGCGCGAATTGAGAGGTGCGGAAAGCGACTAACTCTTCGAAACTTCCTGCGACGCGCTGCCAATCTTGAAAGTTTGGATAGGATGGACCGGCTTGTCCCAATTGCGGCGCGGCCTGATATGCCATCATTAGACGGTCGGAGTCTGGATATGGCAGAGGCCGCAGCAAAACGGCATCAACCACGCTGAAAATCGCGGTATTGGCGCCAATCCCGAGGGCGAGGGTGAGGACCGCGACAGCGGTGAATCCAGGAGATTTGCGCAGCATGCGCAGCGCGTAACGCACGTCCTGCCAGAGCGAATCCAGAAACATGTGCGCGTCGGCTTCGATCGCGCGCTCTTTCATCGCAGGCCGGCTCCCGAACCGCAACACCGCCTGCCGCCGCGCTTCTTCCGGCGACATGCCCGTGGCAATGTTGTCTGCCGTACGCATTTCGATATGCGCGCGCAGTTCGGCGTCAATGTCTTGGTCCAGCTTCGAACGGTGAAACAGATTCGCGATGCGGCGAAGAATAGACATGTTCATTCGTACCTCAGGGCAACCATGGGATCGACGCGCATCGCGCGCCGCGCGGGGACATAACACGCGAGAAGTGCGAGAGTTGCAAACAGGACTGCAACGCCAGCAAACGTCGCCGGATCAGTCGGTTTGACTTCAAACAGCAGGCTGGACATCAATCGCGTGAGAGCAAAAGCACCGACGAGTCCAATCGCAATGCCGGTCAATGCAAGACGCGCCGCTTCTCCGATGACGAGTGCGAGCACGTCTTTTGTTTGCGCACCCAGGGCGATGCGCACGCCGATTTCGTGAGTACGCCGGCTGACGACGTAGGCCATGACTCCGTAGGTGCCAATCAAAGCGAGAATCAACGCAAGCGCGGCGAAAAGTCCGAGCAGCAGCATGTCGAAACGCTGCTGCGCGAGCGATACGGAAAGCAGTTCGTCCATGGTTTGAACGTCAGAGATGGCCAGGTCGCCATCCAAGCTCCAAACAATTTTCTTCGCTTGCTCGACGAGGCCAGCGGAACTGTTCTGCGTTCGCATAGCGACAGTCATCAACCGTCGCCATTTTTCATCGGATTGCGCGAAAGGTGTGTAGATGGCAGGATCCGCGGGCTGGTCGAGGGCCTCATGCTTCACGTCAGCCACGACTCCGACGATGGTCATCCACTGGTGTGGGCCAATTTCATTGGCCCAATCGATGCGCGCGCCGATTGGGTTCTGATCCGAGAAAAGTTCTCGCGCCAGGGCTTCATTAATGATGGCCACGAGCGGCTGATTTTCGCGATCCATATCGGTGAAGCCGCGGCCGGCGCGAATCGAAGTCTGCATCACGGGGAAATAGTCGCCCATGACGGACAGCGTCTGCACTTTGGGAGCGTCGCCCTGTGCAACCGGCGGCCGTCCGTCAATCACAATGCTGTGACCCACGTAGTTCCCACCGAAAGGAATATCCGAGATCATTGCAGCTTGCACGCCTGGGAGCGAATTCAAGCGCTGCAACAATTGGCGCCGGAATTCCGTTTGCCTGGGGATTTTCGTGTAGCGTGGCTCTGGCAGCTGAATGGTCATTGTCGTGACGTTCGCTGGATTAAATCCGGGGTTTACCGCCCGCAGCTGCGAGAAAGCTTTGATGAGCAGGCCTGCGCCGATAAGCAGAATCATGCAAAGCGCCAGTTCACAGATGACCAGGATTTGGCGAATACCATGGCCACGGCGGCCCGTCGTGGAGCTGCGCCCTGTTTCCTTCAACGCTTCGGCAACGCGCGCATGGGTTGCAGACCACGCCGGCACGAATCCGCTGATAATACCGGTCAAAAAAGAAAGACCTAGGACAAAGACCAGGATACGAGCGTCCATTTGAATTCCGCGGAAGCGTTCAAGTTCAGCGGGCATGAACGATAGCAAGGCAGTCGTGCCCCATTTGGCGAGCAGCAATCCGGCGGCGCCACCGATGACGGATAGCAGCGTGCTCTCTGTCAGCGCCTGGCGGATCAACCGGCGCCGCCCCGCGCCAAGCGCCCCGCGTATGACGAGTTCCTGACGCCGCGTGTCGGCCCGCGCCATCAGCAAGCCGGCAAAATTCGTACAGGCGATAAGCAGCACGAATCCTACCGCGCCAAAGAGAACCAGAAGGTCCGTCTGGAGGTCCTGGACGAGCCATTCGTGAAGCGGGACAATCTCTGTCTTGCGATGCTTTTCGTCGGAGGGATATTGCTCCGCGAGCCGATGATCGATGACGGCCATGTCGGCTTCCGCCTGCGCGAGAGAGACGCCTGGTTTCAGGCGCCAGTATGTATGCAGAAAATGCACATCGCGCTCCTGCGCGGCTCCCGGATCGCCTGCCCAGAGAGAAATGAAAACATCGGCGTGGTGAATTGGCAGGGCGAATTGACGCGGCATGACTCCGATGACTGTGTAAGAGTTTTCGTCCAGCAGGATTGTTCTTCCGATGGCCCGCGGATCGCTGCCGAGAGAGTTCTGCCAGAAACTATAGCTCACCACGGCTACGCGCGGGCCACCCTTGACGTCTTCATCCGGCGCGATTATCCGGCCGAGCATGGGCGGAACACCCAGCGTCTCAAGGAAGCCGGCGTTGACCATCCCGACGCGGATTTTGACCGGCTCGACTGGCCCTCTGGAATCCATCAACAGGAAGTTGATGCCGCCTCCCTGGGAGAAAACGTGGGATTCGCGCTGAATGTCGATGATGTCTTGCAGGGAGTCGTTGTCTTTTGCCGCGACCAGCTGACTCGGGTGAGCGTACGGAAGGGAGCTTAGGAGGACACCATCAATGACAGAAAAAATGGCAGTGTTGGCGCCGATGCCGAGGGCAAGGGTGAGGACCGCGACAGCGGTGAATCCGGGGGATTTGCGCAGCATGCGCAGCGCGTAACGCACGTCCTGCCAGAGCGAATCCAGAAACATGTGCGCATCGGCTTCGATCGCGCGCTCTTTCATCGCAGGACGGCTCCCAAACCGCAGCACCGCCTGCCGCCGCGCTTCTTCCGACGACATGCCCGTGGCAATGTTGTCTGCCGTACGCATTTCGATATGCGCGCGCAGTTCGGCGTCAATGTCTTGGTCCAGCTTCGAACGATGAAACAGATTCGCGATGCGCCGAAAAATAGACATGTTCATTCATGCCTCAGTGCGATCATAGGATCGACCCGCATCGCGCGGCGCGCAGGAATGTAGCCGGCCAGCACTGCGACCGCAAATAGGAGGAGAGGCACGGTCAGAAACACAAGCAGATCGTGCGGGCGAACGCCGTACAAGAGACTTGCCATCAGGGACGCAGTGGATACAGAAAACACCAATCCGGCAACGATGCCCACGCCAGCAAGCGCGACCCCTTTGCGAAGAAACATTCTCAGAATGTCGTCCCGCTGCGCGCCCAAGGCCATGCGGATACCGATCTCGCGCGATCTTTGGCCGACCATATAGGCCAGCAAGCCGTAAATTCCGATGGAGGCCAGAAGCACCGCCAGTCCAGCAAATCCTCCCACCAGGTCGGCAGAAAAACGGCGTGAAGCCAGTGAGCGATCAAGGACGTCGTTCATAGAAGAAACACCAAATACCGGCAAGCGGGGATCAATGCTCTGGATTTGATGCCGAATCTGTGGTTCGAGCAGGGTCGCAGGCAGAGACGTCCTCAACATCACGCTGAATTCCTTGGTTGGGTCTTGATAGGTCGAAACGTAGATGTGGGGAACGCCATCGATGTCGAGACCGTCATGCTTAATATCCTTAACAACACCCACGATGGTCGTCCATGGCTTTGTAGGATTTCGTGCGAACCGCACTCGGCGGCCCAGCGGATCTTGGGTTGGCCAATACTTATGAGCGGTGCTCTCATCAATGATGGCCACTAGCGGTTTGCCGTCTTCATCGTCCTCGGTGAATGAGCGGCCGCGTAGGAGCGTCGCCTGTAACACCCCAAAATAGTCGGGGCTTATCCGAATTCTCTCGGCGCTCAGATTCTGCGAGGACTCGACCGGCCTATCTTCAATCGCGAAGGCTTCATTGTCTAAGCCACCGACCGCGTTGGGGTTGTTATTGGTGGTCGGAAGGGCTGAGGTGATTGCGGCGAGTTCCGCTCCCGGAATTGCCTTCATGCGACGCAGCAACTCACGGTCAAAGGCGGCTCGGTGAGGAATATCGAGATACGGATCTGCCTCCGATTCGTTGGGATGCGGAAGCTGTATGTTTGCGGTGACAACTTGAGTTGGATTAAAGCCCGGATTCTCCTGCAACAGATCCCGCAGCGTACGCAGCAGCAAGCCGGCTCCCACCATCAGTATCACGGCAAATGCCAGTTCAGAGACGATTAGAACATCCCGCAACCGGGCGGTCTTAGCGCTGTAGCCGGATCCTCGGCCGCCTTCACGAATGGCCGAGGAGAGAGCGCCTTTCCCCGAATGAAGCGCTGGAGCAAGCCCAAACATTAAGCCGGTGAGAATGGAAATCAGCAGAGCGAACGCCAGCACCACCCAGTCGATTCGTACTTCGTTGAGCCGGGGAACGTTCGATGGCACAAAGCGCAGTATGAAACCCAAAGTACCCACTGCGGTTGCGATTCCCGCGGCGCCGCCGATGAGCGACAGCAGCATGGACTCGGTCAGCATCTGGCGTACCATGCGGCCGCGGCTCGCCCCCAGCGCTAACCGCACTGCCATCTCTTGTTGCCGCCCCGAGGCGCGCGCCAAGAGGAGATTGGCAATGTTCAACGATACGATGAAAACGATCAGGATTACCGCACCCAGTAGCACCAGCAGCATGGGCCGAACCTTGCCAACCAAAGTTTCCTGCAATGGTTGAATCTCAATTGTCCATTTGGCCTGCGCCGGATAATCGGTGGCAAAGTCGTGGCGCAATTGCGCAGCCATGGCAGTGAGCCGCGCCTGAGCTTGCGCCAGTGTCAGGCCAGGCCTAAGTCGCCCGATTCCAGATACTAGAATCCGGGTACCACGCATTGGCTTGGGAAAGGGATCTCCGCTGAATCCGCCGGCGCAAAACACCTCTGCGTCGCCGGAAGTCGTCGGTCCAGGATGGCGAAATCCGGGTGGCAGAACCCCAATAATTGTAATCGGATCACGGTCGATCCAAATGGTACGGCCGAGAACATTCGGATCGGCGCCATAGGCACGGCGCCACAAGCCATCGCTGATCACGGCCTCTGGAGCGAAACCAGGCACGAAGTCCTGCGGACCAAACAACCGCCCAATTTGCGGGGTCACACCCAGCATGGAGAAATAGCTAAAACTGCCATTGACCCCCTCGACGCGCTCGGGCTGTCCGGCGCCGGTCAAATTCTCGCTACCCTCATAGATCGGGGACACATCTTCAAATACACCCGAACGCGTCTCGAGGTCATCCAGTTCGGGCTTGGAAAACCTAACGTCCCGCAAACCTACGCCGGGCTCGTTAAAGAAGATTCGTACCAAACGATCGGGATTGGGGTAGGGCAGAGG
>DATFQU010000082.1:0-8375 GCA_035264005.1 Candidatus Acidiferrales bacterium | reverse complement strand
GCCGCGGGGCGGACTTGAACCGTCGACCTGCCGATTACGAATCGGCTGCTCTACCAACTGAGCTACCGCGGCTGTGAGACGAATTTAGCATTCACTGGAAACGCGGTCAAACGCTAGTGCGAAAAGGGATACATAAGCGATGCGAGGGCGATTGAGGAGACAATGAGAATCAGGAAGCGCTAAAGGACGGCTGTTTAGGAGTTTCCCGCAAACCGTTCTCCGGTTTTCGTCTCAACGAAGCCAAAGGGAGGGCGACCAGAACAGCCAAGCTTCCTGTGCGCGGGGCGCGAACCCCGCGCCGCAAGAAGGGCATCGCTACTACAAACTCTTCGAGCTTATCGCTGTGCTTCGGCCTTCTCGCCTGTTTTTGGAAATGCTACGTACCAAACGCTCTCCGGCTGTAGCTTCGCCGCGCCGATGATCCAGTCGTCGCCGTCTGCGGTCGCGCGCGCCACTTGATAAAGAAACGGCCGCTGTTCTGATTCTTGCTTCCGATTTTTCACAACTACTTTGATTGCGACAATTCCGCCGCGCTCCACGCGCTGTTTCAGTCGGAAGCTGCAGCCGCGCTCGCTGACGTCCACCGTCTTCGTGGCATCGCTGAAAAACTTGCCCTGCGCGTCGAAACCTGTCACTTCGATGGGGATAGCCAGCGGAATTCGCGACTCGCGGCGGCGATCCCGGTTGGCCTCAATTCCCAGCTCCTCCCAATTGACCGCGGTTTCCATGGCGCGCTCCTTCGTGCTGCCCCGGACTGATGAGTGCACGCCATTGACCAGTTGGTGCGAGTCTAACTGTCAGCAGCTAAACAACATGCCCAGAGTGTGCCAAAAGCGCATGGCGCAATACGAAACGCACGTACCATTCCGGCAATTCTCCGTTCGGAAATGGTCATCGTTGGGGAATGCGTTCTACGCCGCTGTTTTCCGGCCCGGCTTGCCGCTCAGTTTGCTTGGCTCGCGCTTCAGGAAACGATACAAACTCGTGCGCCCGATTCCCAGAATCTGCGAAGCGCGCACTCGGTTCCCGTTGCACATTTCGAGCACGCGCTTGATGTGAATCCGCCGCACTTCATCGAGCGGCAGCGGCCGCCAGTTTTCTTCATTCACTGTGTGAACGTGCCTCGCAGGCTTGCGCACGCTTTCGGGCAGATCGTCCACGTCAATAAAATCATTCGCCGCGGTAATCGCCGCGCTGGAAATCACATTCTCGAGTTCGCGCACGTTTCCAGGCCAGTTGTGCTGTAACAGCACAATCTGCGCGCGCCGCGTCAAGCCCTGAAACACTTTGCCGTACGCTTCGCTGTATTTTTTCAGGAAGTAGCGCACGAGGATCGGAATATCTTCCGTGCGCTCCGCCAAGCCCGGCACGCGAATCTCCAGCGAACTCAGTCGGTAGAACAAGTCCTCGCGAAATCGCCCGCTCACAACTTCGCTGCGCATGTTGCGGTTTGTCGCCGCAATCACGCGCACATCGATCTTCTTCACTTCCGGCGAGCCCACGCGCTGAATTTCACGATTCTGGATCACGCGCAGCAGTTTCGCCTGCATCTGCGGCGAAGTCTCCCCGATCTCGTCCAGAAAGACGCTGCCGCCATTGGCGTATTCGAATAGCCCCGCCCGCGTGTCCGTCGCTCCGGTAAACGACCCGCGCATGTGCCCGAATAGCTGGCTCTCCAACAATGTATCGACCAGCGCCGAGCAGTTGCACACCGCAAATTTTTGCGTCGCCGCCGGGCTCATCTGATGCACCGCGCGCGCGACCAATTCCTTGCCGGATCCCGTCGGCCCTGTGATCAACACATTCGTGTAATGCCGCGAAATCTTGCGCGCCAGATCCAGCATTTCCAGCATCGCCGGGCTACGGCCGACGATCCCTTCGAATTCGAAATTCGACAGCAGTTGATCGTCCAGCGCGCGCACTTGTGACCGCTTCGCGGAAACCTCCGCCAGCTCGTCGAGCGCTTTCACCAGCCGCTCTTCATCGAGCGGCTTGCACAGAAAATCGTGCGCTCCCCTGCGGATGGCTTCGATGGCCGCATCCATTGAATAGAAGCCTGTCATCAAAATCACAGCAACATTCGGATCGATCTGGAGCGATTTGTCCAGAAACGTGGAGCCGTCCATCCCGGGCATCTTCATGTCCACTAGTACCACGCGGCATGCACCCGCGCGCACTTGCCCCAGCGCGTCCTCCGGTCTCGCTGTGCCCATGGTCGGAAAGCCCAGCCGTGCGAGCTTCGCGACGGTGATTTCAACCAGGTCAGTTTCGTCGTCCACAATGCACACAGGCAGACTGCGGCGCACTAATTCCACCTCTGCAACAGCGATGGATTTGTCTGTGGCTACGGGCATACTGCGCTGACTCAGGCAAGGGATGTGCCAAAACAACCGCGCGCGAGGCGAAGTTGCGAGGAATCGCGTACGGCAGACAATCGATGGAGTTGAGCCACAAGTCTTTAGCAGAAAAGGAATTGCGATGTCGGCGGCTTCGCGGCGAAACAAAAGCGAATTGGCCCATAGCGTGAGGTTCCAAATCTGACGCCGGAATCAAATGCCATTTCAGAATTGTGCGTTTCAAAATGGACGTTTCCGCTCCCCGGCATCCGTCGGCAGTCGTCGCCTAGTTCAGCAGGTTCTCGCGAAACGTGAATTGCCACACAGCTCTCGTCGTCATCTCCCGCGGACGCAACTCAATCATTTCCACCGCTCGCGCTCCCACGCCAGCGATTCGTCCGACGCACGATACGCGATAAGCCACTGGCACCGTCCGGTTCAGCGAGCTCACCTCGAATAGCCGCACGAAAAGCAGCGATCCGACGCGGAGCCTCGCGCGAAGATCAACTTTGTTCCCGTTGCCGTACGGCTGCAGAACCGCCTTCTCCACAAAAAAGTTCTCGTCCGTGTCCCAGCCGGAAATCTCGGCCATCCGGCCCGCGACTTCTGCTTGCGCATCCATTTGCTTACCCTCCAGAAGTGCAAATAGCAGGCGTAAGTCCAAAGCCGCAATCATTCAGCGCCCTGATCTACAAGGATTTACGGGCCGGCCCGCGCATTTCGCGCATCGCAGCTCGATTGCATATCAGCACACCTGTATTGCTTTGACTCACCACACATTCAGAGCAGGCAGGTCTTGGCAGAACGCGCCGCGTGTCACCCGTAATGCAGTCCCGGATAGAGCAGATTCAGCGCAATCGTGAAGATATAACTCAGCAGAAATCTATCATAGATGAACCAGGCGAGCAGCAACCCCGCAAATCCCAGCCCCGCAAACGTGCTCGCGGAAAACCGCGCCGCTGCCTGGCGGCTCATCAGCAGCGTCACACCGTTGTGTCCATCGAGCGGCGGAAAGGGCAAAAGGTTGAACGTCCCCAGCAGCAAGTTCAGCACAAACATAATACTAAGTGCCGTCGCCGCTAATTCCGCTCCGCTTCCCGTGGCCTGCGTCACCTGCGTGAACGACACGCGTTCAGGCGCACGAAACGCTCCCATCGCCATCCCAACGTGTATTCCCGCTGCCGCCAGTATCATCAGTAGAAAATTCGCTGCCGGCCCCGCCAGCGCCATCCACGCCGCCCGTCTCGGATGCCGCTGCGCCCACACAGGATCGTATGGCGCGCTGGCCCAGCCCATCATCCATCCCGCGAGAATGTAAGAAAGAATCGGAACAACTACGGTCCCGAAAATCTCCCGCTGAACGTGCGGAATCGGATTCAGCGTGACTTGTCCTCCGTGAAAGGCCGTCGGATCACCACCCAGTTTGCCGGCGAGCGCATGCGCACCTTCATGGCACACGGTTGAAAACAAAAACACTACGTACCAGATCACGCCCAGCACAAGCCAATGCGCGTCGAAATTTGTGTTCATTATTGCGCGACAGACTACGCCGCCGTTCGCGCGAACACAAGTCCGCTCACGCAAACTGATTTGCCACGGATCCGCAGCAGAAGGGAACTGAAGCGAAAAAGTTTGACTCCGGGGCTTGGACTCGAACTTGAGGCGCTTTCGCGGCGTGTGAGCCGCGAGCCGAAATCCTGAGCGAGTGGAGCGAGTCGAAGGACCTGCTTTCGCAAACGGAAGCAAGCGAACGTGGGACCTAGATTTTTCGAAGTTTGGCTCCGGGGCTTGGACTCGAACCAAGATTCTAGGCTCCAAAGGCCCATGTGCTACCAATTGCACCACCCCGGAACCGGAGTCCAAGAATTATAATGGAATCCCATACCGCGACGCTATTCCTGACGCATTCGCGCTTGCTTTTCATCCGGCCGCAACTGTCACCCCTTCTTTCATCGCTGCATCATTAGTAGGTGCAGCGCTGCTACGTAACTGTGTCCGGTCCGCCGTCCCGATGAGACAATCCCGCCACCAGTGGTGCCAACGGTTCGCATCTCTCCTCTTCGGTGTATTAGCCGCGGCGATCTTCGCTCAGCCCGCGCTTCACGCACAGGAATCCTCGATCTTCAAGCACGTGACGCTCGTGCAGAACTCCTCTCCGACGCTCGATCTCCAAATGCCGCCGCCCTCGCCCTCCTTCTCGCCACCGGAACCATGGTCCGCGCCACTCGAAACCTCTCGCCCTTTCAGCGAGTCTTCCTCTGATTCTGGCGCTTTGCTGCAGGCCCGCGCTGTTCCGCCCCAGCGCGACGTCTCCTGGAAGCTGCTTCCCAAGAATTTCCTCGAAGACCAGAAAGACATGTGGATCACCTTTCCCGACCATCTGCTCTTCCACGGACAGCACTGGCTACCCACGTTCTCGATCATCGCTGTCGAGGGAGGTCTCATCGAAGCCGATCCTTATGACACTCCCTGGTTCCGCCAGACCAACAACTTCCCGAACTTCAACAGATATTTCAGCAAAGTAAACACCGACGCTTTCCTCGCCGTCGGGCCTGGCACTGTTTACTTGGTCGGCCTCTGGCGCAAAGACACTTTCGCTCAAAAAACCGCGATCTTTTCGGGCGAAGCTGCCGCTGATGCCATGGTTTTTTACGCCATTGCTCAGGAAGCCACCCATCGCAGCCGCCCCATCGAGATTCCGCCCCACGGCGACTTCGGCGACACGTTCTACGACGGCCACCACGGCCTCATCTCCAACAGCTTTCCTTCTGGACACGCAGCCGAAGCCTTCGCCATCGCCACCGTATTCGAACGTCGTTATCGCGACCACAAGTGGGTTCCGTGGGTCGCCTATGGCGTCGCTACGTTGATCGGTTTCTCGCGCATCACTCTTCAGTCTCATTTCCCTTCGGATGTTTTCATGGGCTCAGCCATCGGCTACACGGTCGGCCGCTACGTCGCTCTGCAAGGCCAATAATTTTCTGCTTGTCGAAAATTCGAAGAAACGGACCGCCGCAGAAAGCTGCGTGATTGCCGCTCGCGTGTCCTTCTGCTACGCTTTCACTGTTCATCCCGGAGAGGTGTCCGAGCGGCTTAAGGAGCACGCTTGGAAAGCGTGTGTAGGAGAAATCCTACCGTGGGTTCAAATCCCACCCTCTCCGCCATACTTTTCGTGGGGACTCGAAATGCCATCAAATCGCGACCTACTCACATCAGTCTATGCAGCATTTAACAAACGCGACATTGATGGCGTTTTCGCGCTGATGCGCCCTGATGTGGACTGGCCCAACGGTATGGAAGGTGGACGCGTCCATGGGTACGACGAAGTGCGCGCCTACTGGCAGCGCCAGTGGAGCAAGATAGATCCGCACGTCGAACCCGTGGATATCGCAGAGGATGACGACGGCAATACCGTGGTGAACGTCCATCAGGTCATTCGCGATCTGTCTGGAAAAATCCTTAAAGACGAGATGGTGCACCACGTTTATTCCTTCCGGGACGGCCGGATCGAACGCATGGACATCCGCCCCGCATCAACATGAACCGGTGTGTTGCCCGGTCGTTCCCGGCGCATCTAAGTGACATTCTTCCTGGGAAGTGTTAGCTTATTGAAAATGATTTCTGACGACATCAGCAGAGTTCAGTCCGAACTTCGCGCGCTGTTCGATCAACTGGGGACTACCCGCGACCCGTCTGAACGCAACCTGTTGCTGCTCGATTGTCATATGCTTTTGCAATTAGTCGGCCGCCTCGTCAAAGAAGACAATCAGCGCATTCGGCAATTAGTGGGAAAGCCTCAACAGACCGCGAATCCCGCACCTCGCACACGGCATAACCATAAAATCATTGGTGGTTAGTCCCGCGGCATTTTGATCAGCAGACATTCTCACGGCACCATCTTCCCAGCAACAGCGCCAAGCCAGACCGCGACAAACCCAACCACCACGCTAAGGCCGACATACAAGCCGCCCACAAGGAATCTGCTGTCCTGCAGCGAGCGCAGAGTCTCATATTCGAATGTCGAAAACGTCGTGTACGCCCCGATGAAGCCTATGGCCACGAGATATCTCCAGTTCGGATTCCAGTGCGCCTTCTCGGCCAGCAGTGTAATCACCAGTCCGATCAAGAACGATCCTGTGCAATTGATCACAAACGTTCCATACGGAAAGCCGGTGCCGAAGCGCTCGCCGACGTAGCCGTCCAGCCAAAATCGCGCAATCGACCCAAGAAACCCTCCGACCCCCACTAGTAAGTACTTGATCATGTGCTCTCTTTCCTACTTTCGTTTGAATCCTTCTGCTCACCGCCCCGCGTCATCACAAACCGGTTCAACCGCGCTACCTTCTCTTGCAGTTCCTCTGCGATTCTCTCTAGCTCTTTCGCCGCGCTCTCCGGCACTTCGCCATACCCGCGCATGTTTTTCGGCCGCAGTTCGTCCAGAGAGATTTCAATCGAATCGAGCGTCGCGCAAATCGCCCGCGCATCCGGAATCGCCGCTCTTTCTCGCGCAATGCTCTGACCGTCCAGTGCGCGAACGAACTGCGCGCGGATTTGATCAATAGAATCTTCAATCGCCTTCCGGTCTTCGGCAGAGACTTCGGGAATGTATTTCGGAAACGCGGACTTCGACGTCGCGCTCGCTAGGATGGATTCAATTTCGCTGAAGAGCCGGTCCACATACTGGCAAACGACGCGGATGTGTCGTTCTTGGCTCTCGTTTAGCGTGTGGCGCGGCCTGCCCTTGTCGGAACTCATCTGACTCCCAACGATCAAGCGCAAGTGTAGCTGCGCAACTCCAGCGTTTGAAAGATCGTTTGATTAGGATCGCCTCGGAAGGAAACTCAACGCATCCACTCACGAGGGAATCCTGGTAGGAGTCATCTGCCCGTTAGGGCGGTTGGACTTGGGTGAACTCCAACACCCGCACAGGAATTATCTGTGTCGCTCGCTTTCAAGTCAACAGGAAGGGAGGTTCGGTTTGCTCAGAGTTAACTCAGGAGGGTACCTGTGCAGAATCCATCGCGGCTGAACAGTCAGCCCGTAGCCTCGGAAGGCTCCGCAGAGTGGCCGTCTGGGCCGCTCGATTTCTTGTTCGCGCCATCGTCGAGTTCGTGCTCCATCGCAGTCACCAGGAGTCCGCCGTCCCTCGCCTTCGAAACCACTTGCCTCACTCCTGCGAGCTTCGCCTGCTCTTCCACTTCCGGCGACGCGTGCAGCGTGAACATGACCACGCGAGCCTCCGGACTGCTCCTGGTGATTTCCCTCGCTGCATTCATCCCGTCCATCACCGGCATCGCCAAATCCAGCACAATCAAGTCAGGATGCAACTCGCGCGCCTGCTTCACAGCTTCGCTTCCATTTTTTGCTTCGGCGCAAACCTGCCAGCCGTCGTGAGAGTTAATGAGATTGCGCAACACTCTGCGCATCAATTCGTGGTCGTCCGCAATGAGGATTCGAGTCGCCATCGGCTTACCGGAACCCCGGCGCCGAGTCCAACTCGCGTCCGCCTGAGGGATACTTCGTTCGTCATTTTACTTAGGGATGGGATATTCGTGAATCAGGGGAATACAGTATCCAAAATGACGCTATTGTAAGTGATCCTCGCGGAAGGGATTGTCATGGATGGGATCCCTCATGCGGAAATCCCAAAGACTCGCAAAGCCTGCCTAAGCCTTCGCTTTAACTTTTCCGTTTTCAAATCGGCTCGCGATATACCCGCCCAGGGCGCTTAGCACGGCCAGCCCAATCAATGCATAGAAAATCGGCCAGCCGTACTTCGAGAAAATCGCCATGATCCGCCGCCCGTAGAGATTCGCAAAGTACGCCAGCAGGAAATATCGAACCACACGTCCCAGCGTCATCGCTCCAATGAATCGTTTCAACGGGTATCCTGTTGCCCCGGCCGCCACCACGAACGGCACCACCGGAATCGGCGGCGGCAAGACCGCGGGCACCGCAATCGCCCAGAAACCCCATTTCTTGAAAAAATCGGTCGCCGTTCTTTTCCACCCGTGCTGCAGCATCTCCCGCAGCCGCTCT
>DATFQU010000081.1:0-9565 GCA_035264005.1 Candidatus Acidiferrales bacterium | reverse complement strand
GTGATGCAGCAATACGGCAACAACATCAGCTGGTTTGCGGCCGCTGGAATTCTCGCGCTGATGACTCTTGCTGGCGCTCTTTTTCCGTTGGTCTTCGCCGTCGTCGTTTCGCGCGTTGGCAAAAAAAGCATTCCGGTTGCCTGTGCGCTGGCCCCTTTTCTCTGGGTCGTTCTCGAATTCGCGCGCGCTAATCTGCCGATCATTAGCTTTCCGTGGAATTTGCTCGGTTACGCCGCCTCCGGCAATCTCGCGTTTGTCCAGCTCACCAGCATTACCGGAATTTACGGCCTTTCGCTGCTCATCGCAGCGTTCAATGCCTTGCTTGCATGGATGTTCGCGTCGCCCTCAGGCAAGAGCCGCCGCGCGACCATCGGCGGTGCGATTCTTCTCGTCGTAATTGCACTTGTTGGCCCGCGCTTTGTCCCGCAGGCGCCCGCGGACCACGTCGCCCATCTCGTGCAGACCAATCTCCCGCAGGAGGAAGTCTATCCTTCGAACTGGATGCAAATTCACGCCGCGGACATGGCACAGCTCGAATCGATCAGTATCCAGGCAGCTCGGCAAAAGCCCGGTCTCATCGTCTGGCCCGAAGTTCCTGCTCCCTTCAGCTTGCAAGATCCGCAATTCGCCGCGATCGCCGACCGCATCGCGAATGATTCCGGCCAGGATTTTCTCGTTGGCGTTGTGGATTGGAAGCAAGGGACGCAATGGCAAGGGCCCGCTTCAAATAGCGCCGTCTTGCTCAGTCCCTCCGGTCAGCGCGAATTCACTTACGACAAAATTCATCTCGTTCCGTTCGGTGAATATGTCCCTCTGCGCAAATATCTCTTTTTCGCCCATAGTCTCATCGACAGCATCGGCGATTTCACCCCAGGACACGAATATTCGGTCGGCGCGCTTCCCGGCGGCCATTTCAGTGTTTTCATTTGTTATGAAGCTATCTTCTCCTCCGAGATTCGCCGTTTCGCGAAGAATGGCGCCCAGCTGCTAATCAATATTTCCAATGATGGCTGGTTTGGCCGCTCCTCTGCTCCGCCTCAACATTTGATGATGGCCCGCGTTCGCGCCGTCGAGAATCACCGCTGGTTGCTTCGCTGCACCAATACCGGCTTCACCGTCGACGTTGACCCCTACGGCAGAATCGTCGCGCAGCTTCCGCGCTTCGCGCGCGGCCAGCTCGATGCACCCTACGGCTTCCGTGCCGACTTGACGCCCTACACTCGTTTCGGTGACTGGCTCGCCTGGCTCTGCGTCCTCGCTACAATCGCTCTTCTGGTGGTTGGCTCAACACAGCGCCATACATCTGCAGACATTGGCTAATCGTATGTTCAAGATTTGAGGAGGTGTTTAATGGGATTGGTTAAGACATTTGGAGAAATGTGGGCTAGGAATACCGAGAACGTCGAGTTGGTTCCAGGACGGAAACACGGCGGTCAGGGAATCTACGTTCTATACGATGGTTCAATGCCAGTTTACATCGGCATGGGCAACATTAAGCAGCGGCTGAACGACGCAAGGCATAGCGGACGTCGGGGCCAAATGTGGGATCATTTCAGTTGGTACATCCCTTCGGATCAATCCATGACAAGAGACATGGAAGCACTCATGCTAAGAATGTTGCCGTTGTTTCTCAGAATTCTCAATCGGCAACAGGGCAAATTGCTTGGTGCGATGGAAGATAAGAGAGGGAAGAAAAATTGGGCGCCCGAGCGCATAATGCGTGCGAAATTGCTTCCACGGCGTCGTTGAATTTTCGAAATTTGCATTTCCTGTGTAAAATCAACCCATGCCAACGATCCAGCACATTGAAGACTTGCAAGCCCGTTTCGACGAACTCAAGAAGCGGATCGACCTCGTGCGGAGTTATCTTTGACGTTCCCGCCAGCCGCGAACTCCTGAAATCTCTCGAACCGAAAATTAACGATCCCGCGTTCTGGCAGGATCAGCAAAAAGCCCAATCCATTCTTCAGCAGCGGAAGCACGCGGAAACCAACATCGCCGCCGACGAAAAGCTCACGCGCGCGGTCTCTGACGTGGAAACATATTTCTATCTCGCCCACGAGGAGTCCGACTCCGCGCAGCGCGAAGCCATTCTGAAAGACATCTCCGGCGAACTCGATTCCGCCGACAAGTTCGTCTCCGAGCTCGAAACCCAAACCCTCCTCTCCGGCGAAAGCGATCCGCTCAACGCCATCATGACCATCAAGCCCGGCGCCGGCGGCACCGAGTCACAAGACTGGGCAGAAATGCTCCTGCGCATGTACCTGCGCTGGGCAGAAGGCAAGAATTTCCGTACCACGATTCTCGATTCGACGCCTGGCGAAGAAGCTGGCCTTAAGTCCGCTACCGTTCGAATCGAAGGCGAAAACGCCTACGGTTTGCTCTCCGGCGAAAGCGGCGTCCACCGCCTCGTCCGTATTTCGCCCTTCGACCAGGCTGCCCGCCGCCATACTTCCTTTGCTTCTGTCTTCGTCATTCCCGAGATCGACGACCGCATCGAAATCGTCGTCAAGCCTGACGACCTTCGCATCGACACCTTCCGCGCCGGCGGCCACGGCGGCCAGAACGTCAACAAAGTCGAATCCGCTGTCCGCATCACCCACATTCCCAGCGGCATCGTCGTCCAGTGCCAGAACGAGCGCAGCCAGCACAAAAACCGCGAACTGGCCATGAAGGTTCTCAAATCCCAGCTCTACGAACGCGAAATCGAAAGGCGCCGTGAAGAGACTCGCAAGCTCGACGAATCCAAGCCCGAAATCAGCTTCGGCAGCCAGATTCGCTCGTATGTGCTCCAGCCGTATCAGCTCATCAAGGACCACCGCACCAAAATCGAAGAGGGCAACGTCAATCGCGTCCTCGATGGCGACCTCGACGAGTTCATTCGCGGCTACCTTCTCGCTCGCCGCCGCGGCGGCGGCACCGTCGCCCCACCGGAACCTGCAGACGCCTAAGTTCCCGCGAATCTGCAACTTTTTTCACGCACTGACGGCTCCAGTGCCGCCGCTCTTCCTGTTCTGCTGGCATTCCGCGCCTTATAATCCTCCATCCACCCCTCCAATAAGGCCTTTCGCTGCAAGTCGTTGACACCCACCCAACCCCATGCTACGGTTTTTGTTTGACGTTGCCGCACCAAATGACTCTTGGGCCGCATTTTAGGCAATCGACTTGCCTGCCAATCCCACGAAGGAGACCGTTTTGACACGCTCAGAAGAGAAGTTTCTCTTTACCTCAGAATCTGTCACCGAAGGCCATCCCGACAAGATTGCCGACCAGATTTCCGATGGCATTCTCGACGCTGTGATGAAGGACGATCCCATGGGCCGCGTCGCCTGCGAGACGCTTGTCACCACCGGCCTCGTCATCGTCGCTGGTGAGATCACCACAACGACCTATGTTGATTTCTGCGACGTTGCCCGCGAAGTTGTCCGGAGCGTCGGCTATACGCGCGCCAAGTACGGCTTTGACGCCGACACGTGCGGCGTCATGTCCACCATCAAGAAGCAGTCTCCCGACATTGCCCAAGGCGTCGATACGGGCGGCGCTGGCGACCAAGGCCTGATGTTCGGCTTCGCTTGCGACGAAACCGACGAACTGATGCCCATGCCCATCTATCTCGCCCACCTCCTCACGCAGCGCCTCTCAGAAGTTCGCAAGTCCGGAAACGTCGGCTTCCTTCGTCCTGACGGAAAATCCCAGGTCACAATTGAATACATCAACGACCGCCCCGCGCGCGTCGATTGCGTCGTCATCTCAACGCAGCACAGCGATTCCGTCTCCAATCACGACCTAAAAGAGGCCATCATCAACGAAGTCATCCGGCCCGTCGTGCCCACTGAAATGATCGACAAGAACACCAAATTCCACATCAATCCGACGGGCCGCTTCGTTGTCGGTGGACCGATGGGCGACGCCGGGCTTACCGGACGCAAAATCATTGTTGACACCTACGGTGGTTACAGCCGTCACGGCGGCGGCGCTCTCTCCGGCAAAGATCCGACGAAGGTCGACCGCTCCGCCTGCTATATGGCTCGCTACATCGCGAAAAATCTCGTCGCCGCGGGCCTTGCGCGTAAGTGCGAGGTCCAGCTCGCCTACGCCATCGGCGTCGCCGAACCCGTCTCTGTTATGGCGGACACGTTTGGCACCGGCACGATTCCCAATTCGCAAATCACCGAATTGGTCCGTAGCACGTTCAAGTTGACACCGCGCGGCATCATCGACACGCTCAAGCTCCGCCGCCCGATTTATCGCGCCACTTCCAACTACGGCCATTTCGGCCGCAGAGGCGCTGGCTTCACGTGGGAAGAGACCGACCGCGCCGACGCGCTTCGCAAGGAAGCGGGCCTGCCCGCTGCCGTCGTCGCCTCGCGCTAGTCTTAGTGTGTCATTCCGAGCGAGGATGCGATGAGCATCCGACGAGGAATCTGCTGTTGCTTTGACGTGAAATCCGTTGAACTTAATCCTTTCAGGAGACGCTCTCGTGGAAACAGTGACCACAGCACCCAAGACATCCGGCGACGTGAAAGACCTGGCCCTTGCCGACCGCGGCAAGCGCAAAATCGAATGGGCCAATCAGCAGATGCCCGTCCTGCAGTTGATTCGCAAGCGCTTCATCAAGGAAAAACCGCTCAAGGGCATTCGCATGTCCGCGTGCCTCCACGTGACCAGCGAAACCGCCAATCTCGCCATCACTCTGCGCGACGGCGGCGCTGACGTCGTCCTTTGCGCTTCGAATCCTCTCTCCACGCAGGACGAAGTCGCCGCCTGCCTCGTGAAGGACTACAACATCCCCACCTTCGCCATCAAAGGCGAGGACAATCCTACTTACTACGCGCACATCAACGCCGCCATCGATCATCATCCGCAGATCACTCTCGACGACGGTGCCGACCTCGTCAGCACGCTGCTCACCAAGCACAAAGATCTCGTCGCCCACGTCATCGGCGGCACCGAAGAAACCACCACAGGTGTCATCCGCCTCCGCGCCATGGCCAAGGACGGCACGCTCGCTTATCCCATCATCGCCGTCAACGACGCGCTCACGAAGCATCTCTTCGACAATCGCTACGGAACCGGCCAGTCCACTCTCGACGGCATAATCCGCGCCACGAATTTGCTTCTTGCCGGCATGAACGTCGTTGTCGCCGGCTACGGCTGGTGCGGACGCGGCGTCGCCATGCGCGCCAAGGGCCTCGGCGCCAACGTCATCGTCACCGAAATCAACCCCACCAAGGGTATCGAAGCCATCATGGATGGCTTCCGCGTCATGCCCATGCACGAAGCCGCGAAAATCGGAGAAATTTTCATCACCGTCACCGGCAACAAATCCGTCCTCGCCTCCGAGCACTTCGAAAAAATGCGCGACGGTGCCGTCATGTGCAACTCCGGCCACTTCAACGTCGAAATCGACATTCCCGCGCTCGAAAAAATGGCCAGCTCGCACCGCGAAGTCCGCCCGTTCGTCGAGGAATACATCATGCGCGACGGCCGCAAGCTTCATCTTCTCGGCGAAGGCCGCCTGATCAATCTCGCCGCCGCCGAAGGCCATCCTGCCGTCGTCATGGACATGAGCTTCGCCAATCAGGCGCTCTCTGTCGAGCACATGCTCAAGAACGCCTCCAAGCTCAAGAAGCAGGTCTACGCTGTGCCCGAGGAAATCGACACCCAGATCGCGCGCCTCAAGCTCGAGTCGCTCGGCACTCAAATCGACAAGCTCACCCCCGAACAGGAGCAATACCTCGCCTCCTGGAACGAAGGCACCTAGGCTTTCGGTGGCACAGGCTTTAGCCTGTGTGCCTTGTGCGACCCCGCAGTCCCAAGGCACCTAGTTTTGATTTGTCATCCCGCCTGCCCTGAGGAACGAAGGGAACCCAGCCCGCCGCTGTTGCGGGATGGCGGTGAGGGACCTGCTGTTCGCTTTTCTGCTCTCGTAGGGGGCAGGGCTTGCCCTGCCCGCGCGATGCAGCGCATCGCGTTCTCCTAGCATGGTTTGGTCGCTTCAGATATAGTCTACGCATGGACGTAGCCCAGCTGGTAACAATACTCTCTTTCTATTTTCCCGATGCGCTTAACGAGCATGATGGTCTACAACACAAAGGCGCAGGGCAAAAAATCCTGCAACGCCTCGCTGCGATTCCGACGCAGCCACTCTCTAGGACTCATTTTAATCAGTTGCTTCATTTAAACCATGAGGCCGGGGTTTCGCCGGGTTTCTTCCAGTATTACCTTCTTGAGAAGCCTGAGACGCACCCATACCCGATTGAGGCGTTGTTTCCAGAGAGCGTCGAGATCTACACTTCTGGCGTTGTCTCAATCGAGCAGTTGAAGCTCGGACTACATCGCTTCTTTATTGATTCGCTCCTTTTCTTCGGCAACTTCCGCACGGCCTACCGGCACCTTCGCGGCCTCTCTTATGAAGAAATTCGGAGCTATTTCAGCTCAAAACGATTCGAAACGGACGCAATGGGAAAGCGGGGGCCTACGCTGCCATTTAGCGACATTCCCGCCGATGACCGATATCTGATCGCTGAAATGGCGTGCAAAGCATACACGCCGCGAAAGGGTGCCTCTGAAACTCTTTTGGAAGCCGAACTTCTTAAGGCCTATCAAGCATGTGGACAATCAAAGGTTCCGGTCAAAACACTCATCAAGCTTGCCGAAGACGCAAATCAGGCGGACTTACAAGCCCAGTTGAGCTTTGGATTCTCCTGCGAAGAGTTCATGGACGCGATCGTAGAATCGGACGACCAATTGAGGACGCGAATTCGTGAGGTTGCCGAGCGCTTCAATCTGGCTCGCGAGAAAGCTCTGTCGAACACGAACAATTATCTTTCCATTGTGAACGAACTCGACGTTTATGTAGCGACCAGCATGAGAAATCGCCAGGATTTCAGGGAAATGAGCAAGAATTGTTCTTCAATCTTTAAGGAGGAGAAACTCCGCCCGTTGCAGCTTCGCTACTTCGACCCGACGAACAGCGCGGCCACGTCACATGAAGACAAAGGCCTACTTGAGTGCCTGATGGTGAAGTGCTCTAAGGTTCTTATCTATTTTGCGGGCGAGAAGGAAAGTTTTGGCAAGGACGTGGAAGCGGCCATGGCACTGAGCTTGGGGAAACCTGTAATAATCTATTGCCCCTCGACTCTGGAAGGCGAGAAGAAGGCAAGATTCTTCCGGGATATCCACCCGTTGAGCAGGCTCATCAACGTGTCCACCGGCGTCGCAGTAGGAGCGATGATCACGAATCGGTTGGAGCACGTGGTTGAACTCCTTTACAGAATATTCTCGAACGATATGGAATACGACGTTGAGCACGACGGCGACGGTTACTTCCGGCTTGTTGAACGAATGACCAGGAGCGTTGTGCGGCTCCATACGAATTCCAAGGTGCTGCGAGAGTCATTTTGGAACTACTACCATCAAGTGAATTGAGAGAGGCATGGGGGTAAAGGCCAGCGGCAGGGAAGATCGGCAATTTGGCCGTTCGTCACAGTTCCGCTCATTGACTCTCATGCTAAAATGCTCTTTTGTCACTATGACGAGCCACTCATATGTACGGCGTCTTTTAATCCTCAGCGCTAGGGGCTGGCTTGCCTAATCAGTCTTTGATCCATGCGCCTTCGCGGGCCCTG
Organism: Candidatus Acidiferrales bacterium; assembly: GCA_035264005.1. Taxonomy (GTDB): domain Bacteria; phylum Acidobacteriota; class Terriglobia; order Acidiferrales; family UBA7541; genus DAHUXN01. The sequence goes on along the minus strand of DATFQU010000081.1, from coordinate 1,934 downwards.
CAACTCCAACCTATGATTTTTTTAATCGCCATATGGAGAATTAGAAGTCGAGATAAGTCATTGAAAACAAAAGAAAGGTCATCTTTCTAATCGCCAGTAAAACGCGTTTTTCAAAATTGCGTCAAAATGCCGCCTATGGTTTTTGGAAGCTCCGCTAGCTAGAAGCCGATGAAGAGTATAGCCAACCTCGCCATCGAAAAGGCGCTCGCCCACCGCGCCTCCTACGCCGACGTTCGCGTCATGGACATCCGCCACCGCGACATTTCCACCAAAAACGGCCAGGTCGGCCGCATGTCCGAAGGTGAATCGCTCGGTCTGGGCATTCGCGTCATCGCCGACGGTGCCTGGGGCTTCGCTTCCACCGACCGCCTCACGAATGAAGGCGTCGAGTCCTGCGTCGCCGAAGCCATCGCCATTGCCAAGGCTTCTGCGATGGCAAAGCGTCACGATGTTGTCCTCGCGCCCGAGCAATCTTTCGTCGACACTTGGCAAAACCCATTCGTCAAAGATCCGTTCCGCATTCCCATCGAATCGCAAATCGCCGTGCTCCTTCGCGCCGACGAAGAAATGCGCAAAGTAAAAGGCGTCACTCTCGCCGAAGGTTCCATGTCCTTCCGTCGCATCGAGCAATTGTTCGTTTCCAGCATCGGCTCAGCAATTCACCAAGTGAAAATGCAATCCGGCGCGGGAATCGTCGCCACCAGTTTTGCAGGAGAAGAAATCCAGAAGCGTTCGTATCCAAACAGTTTCGGCGGGCAGCACATGTTGCGCGGCTACGAACTGATCGAGGAACTCGATCTCGTTCGCCACGCCCCGCGTATCGCGGAAGAATGCGTCGCTCTGCACAAAGCAGAGAAATGCCCGGAAGGGAAGCGCACGATCATTCTCGATAGCTCGCAGCTCGGCCTGCAGATTCACGAATCCATTGGTCATCCCATCGAACTCGACCGCGTTCTGGGTATGGAGGCGAATTTTGCGGGCATGAGTTTTCTCACGCTCGAGAAATTGAATTCGCTTCGCTACGGCTCCGACATCGTGAACGTCGTCGCCGACGCGCGCCTCGCGCACGGCCCCGGCCTCGGCACATTCGGCTACGACGATGAGGGCGTTCCCGCGCAATGCACGCCGATCATTTTCAACGGCCAATTCACCGGCTACCTCACCAATCGCGAAACCGCTGCAACCATCGGCCAGCCACGCTCCAACGGAACCATGCGCACGGAAAGCTGGAACCGGCTGCCGATTATTCGCATGACCAACATCAGCATCCTTCCCGGCGACCGCAAATTTGAGGATCTCATCGCCGACACCGATGACGGAATTTACATGGAGACCAATCGCTCCTGGTCCATCGACGACCGCCGCTATCACTTTCAGTTTTCCACGGAGATTGGCTGGGAAATCAAGAACGGCAAGCGCGGCCGCATGATCAAAACGCCGAGTTACAGCGGCATCACCACGGAATTCTGGAATAGTTGCGACGCGATCTGTTCGCGCGATTACTGGACGCTCTGGGGCACGCCGAATTGCGGCAAGGGCCAGCCGATGCAAACGATGGGCACTGGCCACGGCGCTGCTCCCGCGCGTTTTCGCAATGTGAAAGTGGGTATCGCGTCTTCCGAATAATGCCGAAGCCAGCGAAAAAACGAAAAGCCCCACGCTCTCGCGTCAGCAGCGGCCACAAAGGCCTCGCCGCGCATGATCATCGCCTCGGCGCACCCGAATTGCGGCGTATCGCGGAGAAGATTTTCAAGCTCAGCGAAGCGGACGAAACCGAAGTCGACGTCAGCGCCGTAACCAGCGCGCTTACGCGCTTCGCCAATAACACGATTCATCAAAACGTCGCCGAGCAGGGAATCACGATTTCTGTTCGCGCTGTCGTCGATGGCCGCACAGCTCGCGCTTCCACGAACAAGACCGACGAAGATTCCTTG
>DATFQU010000080.1:0-10879 GCA_035264005.1 Candidatus Acidiferrales bacterium | reverse complement strand
TGGCGCTGTCGAATGCGCGGCCGGTGCCAAGTTTTGCGGCGTCGTCGGCGGCGAGCAGAACAGAAAGCGCGTTCGCGGCAGGAGCAAGCGCGAGTGCGAGCGGAAGCGCGGGCGCAACGCAAAATTTGGCAGCGAACGCGGCGGCGCCTGCTCCTGCGCGAGACAATGGATCGGCGAGTTTCGGAGTTACGGAGCCCGTACCTGTTCCGCCGTCAGCGCAATTTGAGTCACAGGTGGACGATGCATTCGTGCTGTCGGGCGCGCCGGACCGTCCGATTCCGCAGCGGCTGAATTTCGAGACGGTTGAGACGATTGTGCTGCCGCGAGCCGTGCCCGAATCGGGCGAAGGTTGCGGAGAGCCTTCGCATATTGCGGTGGGCGAATCGGAAACGGCGGGAGCGCTGCCGGGGCCGCGCGACATTGGAGATTTGAAGCCGCTCGGGCAGATCAACGCCAGTTACATCGTCGCGGTGAATACGGAAGGTCTTTGGATTATTGACCAGCACGTGGCGCACGAGCGCGTGCTGTTCGAAAAACATCTGGCGGCGCGTCGCGCGGGAGCTGTGGGAGGGCAGCGGCTGCTGATGCCGATTGTGGCGGAGCTTTCGCCGCATCAGATTGCGACTTTCGAGCAAATAGCCGAGGAGCTGCGCGCGAATGGTTTTGAAGCGGAATTGATCGGGCCGCGCGCGGTGGCGATTGCGGCGGCGCCGGCGGGAATCGCGAGCGGCAACGCGGAGAAATTGCTGGCGGAAATCCTGGACGGCGTGGCACGCGAGTCGCAGGCGATTTCGCTCGAGTCGCTGCAGGCGCGCATCGCGGCTTCGACGGCGTGCCAGGCGGCAATCAAAGTGAATATGCCGCTCGACCAAACGAAAATGGAATGGCTGCTCGCGGAGCTGGCGAAGGCGGATTATCCGATGAGCTGTCCGCACGGCAGGCCCGTGGTGCTGCGGTATTCGGTGCGGGAGATTGAGCGGGCGTTCAAACGGATATGACCCAAGTCCACACGATTGTTATCGCTGCTGAAGCTATTACGGTCGTCCTGTGGATAGTCTACTTTGCTTACGCGCTCAGGATTGTTGTTCGACTGAATAACCGTTTACCCGCAGAATTACAGATTCCCTACAGCTCGGCTTTTCTTCTCCGTCGGGCAGTTCTGTCGTCGGAAACAATGGAACGACACGCCTCCGAATTCCCGCTCGATCGAGTGTTGGGAATCACGCACAATCTTCGGTTGTTGGCAGGATCAAGCCTGCTAGTCACTGTATGCCTCGACTTACTCGCTCGGATTTTCCGCTAGCCGTGAAAAATATTGTCATCGCGATTGATGGGCCGGTGGGGTCGGGGAAGAGCACAGCGGCGCGTCGTGTGGCGGAGCTGCTTGGTTACACCTACATTGATACGGGCGCGATGTACCGCGCGGTGGCTCTGAAGGCGCTGCGCGCGAAGATTGCGATGGACGCGACGGAAGAACTGGTTGCGTTGGCGGCGTCGGCGCGAATCGATTTGCGGCCGGAAGTGCGCGACACGGGCAGCACGCAGCGTGTGCTGCTCGATGGAGAGGACGTGACGGCGGCGATTCGCACGCCGGAGGTTTCGCAGGCGGCGTCGAAGATCGCGGTGGTCGAAGGCGTGAGGCACGTGTTGGTGGCGGAGCAGCGGCGCGCGGGAGCGAACGGTGGAGTGGTGATGGAAGGGCGCGACATCGGCAGCGTGGTTTTTCCGGATGCGGAGCTGAAAGTGTTTCTGACGGCGTCGGATGAAGTGCGCGCGCGGCGTCGCTGGCTGGAGCATCAGCAGAAGGGCGACAAGATCGATTTGGCGCGCACGCTCGAAGAAGTCCGCGAACGCGACCGACGCGACGCGAGTCGCGAGCATTCGCCGCTGATACGGGCGGAAGGCGCGGTGTTCGTGGATAGCACGGCGATGGAGGTGGAGGAAGTCGCTCGATTGATTGCGATGCTGGCGCGGGAATCTCTTCGCGACGTCGGAGTGCAACGATGAATGATGTCGTTTACGGCCTATGGTTCGTCCAGGAACGTGAGAACGTTGAAGACATAGAGTGTCTGATTGGAATCTACAAAACCGAAGCGGACGCTAAAGCTGCAATCGAACAAGTGAAGGATAAGAAGGGTTTCATTGATTTTCCGCAAGGATTTGAAATACACGAGTATCTGCTTGGCCGAACGGGCTGGCTTGATGGCTTCATCATAGACACCTCCGAGTAAGCGGACTGAATTTGGCGCGAAGGTCGTAGGAGCTGCATTCCCTTCCGATAGGGCTTCCTCGTATTTGGTCACGATCCCGAAAGTTGTTGTTGACATGCGAGCTATCGTAGAGTATATCGTACGATAGTACATACGATGTAGCGGCCGAGCAATCTGGCGCTGGCCGTTGCACGCAGACGGAGGATACAATGTGCGTGACATACGCTTATAGTGGCGGTTGCGGTTCGGGTTGGGAGGAGCGCGGGATGAGGCGCGGATGGGGAGCGTGGCCTGGCTTCGCGGGGTATCGCGGCGAGGGCGGCCGGTGGGGCATGGGCGTGAAGTATGGCAGCGGGTGGTCGGGGCGGTTTTTCGAGGCAGGCGAAGTGCGGCTGGCGCTTCTTTCGCTCCTGGCGGAAGCGCCGAAGCACGGCTATCAGCTGATGAAGGACCTCGAAGAGCGTTCGGGCGGACTTTATCGCGCGAGCGCGGGAGCGATTTATCCGACGTTGCAGCAGCTGGAGGATGAGGATTTGGTCAAAGTGTCCGAGGAGGGCGGCAAGCGCGTCTATCGTTTGACGGAGGCGGGAAAGAAAGAGTTGGAAGCCAACAAGGAAGCGATTGGGCGCATCTGGGAGCGCGCGAAAGGCTATCGCGAATGGGCGCCGTGGATGGGGCCGGAGGCTTCGGCGGTGGCAAAGCCTGCGGCGCAAGTGATGAAGTCGGCGATGCGCGCGGCCACGCGCGGAGGCGGCGAGCCGGATCGCGTCAAAAAGATTCGCGAGATTCTTGCGAAAGCGCAGGAAGAATTGGACAAGCTAGAGAAGTAGCCCGCATTAGCGGGGACCTTCGCCCGCTGCCCAGGCAGGCTCAGGGTGACAAATCCTTACCGGATTTGACGGAAACTGCTGGCCCCATTGCAATGTTAGCGAAGGAAATTCGACTCCGCAGATACGCTAGCAGCGAATGGCATGGTTCGTCCGTTTCGCGAACTGGACAATTGTTGATTACTAATCGGATATAGCCTTAACAACTTCGGATCGCTCGATAGCGTCCCGCCGGATAATGAAATTAGGCCAACATTCGGGGTGCCCATGCGTTTTTGCGCCTTCTTGCTGACAGTTTCCTTCTTTGCAGTTTCGGGTTGCGCGAGTCCGCACGTCGATTTCATATTGGGCAAGCGCGCGCCGAATACCCACGAACGGTTCTACACGGCAGTAGCTGCCGACTTCGGCGACACGGCCATGTGTCCAAAGATTTACGAACGAGCCGTCAATGAGAGCTGCGGTCCGGACATGGCTTGCAGTCAGTGGAGCGTATCCTACGAGCGATCTGAGTGTTACTTTTATGCGGCGCTGAAGAGACACAATCTGGACTACTGCAATTCTGTCGAATCGATCGCCGTCTTGCCGTCAAACCACAGTAATATCTCAAAATCTGAGTGCCTGACGACTATTCAGGGAGGCCTGCGCTACCAGTATCAGCCGATACCCGGCTACTACGAACTCAGCGGAATGATGTCTGAGATGGGATACAGAATGACCGACGTCTATTCCATGGAATACTCGCGAAGCCGGTTTAATAATCCAGTTCACCGTTTCTATCAAAAAGTACGCGACGAGGAGTCGTTCAAAACGAAGCTCCTTGCATTGCCAAGTTATGAAGAACCGATTTCCAGTGAGAAGCTGAGACCAGCTAATGGCGACGAATTCCTCTTCCAGATTGTGGCATTCGAGGAAGATAAACCGCAGCTTTGTTCGAAAATATCACCAAATGCCTATTATTATTTGCCGGGCAGCTACGTTCGGTCGCAGGAATCCAGGTTTTCCCTTAGGGATAGGTGTTTCTACGAAATCGCTGAAAAAGACAAATCATCTGAGCTTTGTAAAGACGTGTCGATGGCAGGCGCATCACCGATGGCCAAGAAAGGATGGGATCAGCAAAGCTGTGAAAATATGATCCGAATCGAAAAACTGCGCAACCTCGATATGGACAGTCCCGATGCCAATGTCAACTTTCCGGACATGAATGCCTTCGTGGAAGAATTCCAAACAAATGGATATTCGTCACCATTCCTGCTTGAGCACAGTACGCCTGATTGGGAATGGTCTGAATTTTACCAATTCTTGAGTTTAGCACTTCCGACCAACAGCAATTTCTCAGGCGAGCCGAAGCGTTGCCGACATTCACAAAATGAACCTGCCCCCGTAGATCGAAACGCTTGCCCCCGACTCAGTTCGGGCTGGACATGGAGCCGAGGAATTCGGCGTTGTTCTTCGACTTTACGAGGCGGCCGAGCAGCAATTCCATCGCTTCCACGGTTGAGAGCGGGCTCAGCACTTTTCGCAGCACCCACACGCGATTCAACTCGTCGGCAGGCAGCAGCAATTCGTCTTTTCGAGTGCCGGACCGGTTGATATCGATGGTAGGGAAGACGCGCTTGTCGACAAGCCGCCGGTCGAGGTTGATTTCCATGTTGCCGGTGCCCTTGAACTCCTCGAAGATGACGTCGTCCATGCGGCTACCGGTGTCGATGAGCGCGGTGGCGATGATGGTGAGCGAGCCGCCCTCTTCGATATTGCGCGCGGCAGCGAAGAAGCGGCGCGGGCGCTGCAAAGCGTTAGCGTCGATACCGCCGGAGAGAACTTTGCCGGAGGGCGGCGTGACGGCGTTGTAGGCGCGGCCAAGACGCGTGAGCGAGTCGAGGAGGATGACGACGTCGCGCTTGTGTTCGACGAGGCGCTTGGCTTTCTCGAGGACCATTTCCGCGACTTGAATGTGGCGCTGCGGCGGTTCGTCGAAAGTGGAGCTGATGACTTCGCCCTTGACGGTGCGCTGCATGTCGGTGACTTCTTCGGGGCGCTCGTCGATGAGCAGGACGATAAGCGCGACCTCTGGATGATTCGTGGTGATGGAGTTCGCGACGGATTGCAGCATCATCGTCTTGCCGGTGCGCGGAGGGGCGACGATCAATCCGCGCTGGCCCTTGCCGATGGGACAAAGCATGTCGAGAACGCGGCCAGTGAGATTTTCCTTGGTGGTTTCGAGGCGAATGCGTTCCTGCGGATAAAGCGGTGTCAGGTTGTCGAAAAAGATTTTATTCCGCGCGACTTCGGGGTCCTCGAAATTGACGGCTTCGACTTTGATCAGGGCGAAGTAGCGCTCGCCGTCTTTGGGAGGGCGAACCTGGCCGGAGACGGTGTCGCCGGTGCGCAGATCGAACTTACGGATTTGCGAGGGCGAGACGTAGATGTCGTCCGGGCCGGGAAGATAGTTGTACTCGGGCGCACGGAGGAAGCCGAAGCCATCGGGGAGGCATTCGAGCACGCCTTCGGAGAAGATGAGGCCGTTCTTTTCGGTCTGCGCGCGGAGGATCTGGAAGATCAACTCCTGCTTGCGCATGCCGCCGGCGCCGGGGATGTTGAGTTCCTTGGCGATTTTCGCCAGGTCGGTGATGTTGCGGTCTTTCAGTTCTGCAAGACTTACGCTCATTGAATTCGTTTCCTTCGAATTTATTTTTTGGATTTCCAAAATTTGTAAATTTTTCTACCTGAGGCTTTCTCCGGCGCGGATGCGTTCGGGTGCTTCCTCGGGCGGGTGATACTTCTAAAGCTACTACTGAAACCGGCCGGACTTGCCCCCTCCGGCTAAAACTCTTGCTTGCTCGTGGCGATTACGATGCTAATTGGTGAATTCATTGTCCTGCGGCGCGGTCGCATCGTAGCTTGGCGCCGTAACTTCGGGCTCCGGAACACTGGATGCTTCCAGGGGCCGCTCCAGCGCGGAGAGCAAAACTTCGTCCATGGTTTCGACAAGTTTTACGGACATTTGCGCCAGGATTTCCGGCGGCACGTCCGCAAGATCTTTTTCGTTATCGCGAGGCAGAATGACGGTGCGCAGACCGAGGCGATGCGCCGCGAGAAGTTTTTCCTTAACGCCGCCGATGGGCAGCACCTTGCCGCGCAGAGTGATTTCGCCGGTCATGGCGAGGTCACAACGAACGGGAATGCGCGTCAGCGCACTCGCGATGGACGTGCAAAGCGTGATTCCGGCCGAGGGACCGTCCTTCGGGATTGCGCCCTCGGGAACGTGCACGTGAATATCGAGATGGCGATAGAAATCTTTGGGCAGCCCGAACAGGTGGCTGCGCGAGCGGACATAGCTCATTGCGGCTTGCGCCGACTCCTGCATCACGTCGCCGAGTTTTCCCGTCAGCGTCAGCCGGCCTTTGCCCTGCATTAGCGTTGCTTCGGTGCTGAGCACCTGACCGCCAATTTCAGTCCAGGCGAGACCCACGGCGAGGCCGATTTCGTTCTTCTTTTCCGCCCACACATCGCGGAACTTCAGGATGCCGAGGTAGTCGGAAACGTTCGCAGGCGTGACATCCACTTTGGGCAGATTCTTGTCGGTGACCAGCTTGCGCGCGACTTTGCGGCAAATGTTGGCGATTTCGCGTTCGAGATTGCGCACGCCGGCTTCATGTGTGTAATGGCGGATCAGATGCAGGAGGCTTTCGTCGGTGAAACTGACGTTTTCTTCGGTGATGCCGTTCGCTTCGCGTTGCTTGGGTGCGAGGAAGCGCTTGGCGATTTCCAATTTTTCCTGTTCAGTGTAGCCGGGAAGCCGCAAGACTTCCATGCGGTCCTGCAAAGGCTGAGGAATGGTGTGCAGGACGTTCGCGGTGCAGACGAACATCACCTTCGAGAGATCGTATTCGATATCGAGATAGTGATCGGTGAAGGCGTGATTCAATTCCGGGTCGAGGACTTCCATCAGGGCTGCGGATGGATCACCGCGGAAATCGGTGGACATCTTGTCGACTTCGTCGAGAACGAAAACCGGATTCACAGTGCCGGCCTTGCGCATCATTTGAATGATTTGGCCGGGAAGGGCGCCGATGTAGGTACGGCGATGGCCGCGAATTTCGGCTTCATCGCGCACGCCGCCGAGCGAGACGCGGACGAATTTGCGTCCGGTAGCTTTGCCGATGGACATCGCGAGCGAAGTCTTGCCCACGCCCGGAGGGCCGACGAAACAGAGAATCGAGCCTTTGGGATTCTTGACGAGCTGGCGAACGGCCAGAAATTCGAGGATGCGCTCTTTGATTTTTTCCAGGCCGTAATGATCTTCGTTCAGGATCTGCTCAGCGCGCTTGATGTCGCGGATTTCGCGCGAGCGCTTTTTCCACGGCACGGCAAGCATCCAATCCAGATAATTTCGCGACACGGTTGATTCCGCGGACATCGGCGGCATCATTTCGAGGCGTTTCAGCTCTTGAAGAGCCTTGTCCTGAATTTCCTTGGGCATGCCGGAGGTTTCGATTTTCTTCTTGAGCTGATCGAGTTCGCCGGCTTCGCCGCGGCCTAGTTCTTTCTGAATGGCCTTGAGCTTTTCGTTGAGGTAATACTCTTTCTGGGCGCGCTCCATCTGGCGCTTGACGCGCGTGTTGATACTGCGATCGACGTTGAGCTTTTCAGTTTCGGCTTCGAGAATTTCGCCGATGCGGTTCAGGCGTTCAAGCGGGTCGAAAATTTCGAGAAGTTCCTGCTTTTCTTCGACGGGAATTTGCAAGTTGGACGCGATGGCATCGGCCAGCTTTGCGGGATCGTCGACGCGAACGGCGGCGATCATTGTGTCGTAATTGAGCGATTGCGAAAGCTTGACATACTGTTCGAAAAGCCCGGTGACACGGCTGCCGGCTTGCTCGAGTTGCGGGCTCGGCTCGGTTTTGATGGGAATCACGCGAACCGTTGCGCGGAAGAAGCCTTCGTCATTGGTGATCTGGACGACTTTGGCGCGCTCCGCGCCTTCCACAAGGACTTTGATATTGCCATCGGGGAGCTTGACGCTCTGAACGATATTGGCGAGCGTGCCGACCTGATAGATTTCATCCGGGCGAGGATCGTCGACGGAAGCGTCGTGCTGCGTGGCGAGGAAAATCTTCTTTTCGCCAGCGAGAGCTTCTTCGAGCGCGCGGACGGAAGCTTCGCGACCAACGATGAACGGGTTCATCATCTGCGGGAAGATGACCAGTTCTCGCACCGGCATCATCGGCACGCGCTTCAATTCAGGCTTTTCCCGGTTAAACATAAATTAGTGGATTCTCCCCGTCGCGGTTAGCCGGCCTTTTCGAGCAGGCTCCAGTTGATTTCCCGGCTCTTGACCATTTCCGCGTTCACGATGAAATCTCGCATTTTGCGCTGAGAGGGGAGGTGGTACATCAGGTCAAGCATCAGGTCTTCCAAAATCATTCGCAAGCCGCGCGCTCCGACTTTGCGCTGCAAGGCAAGGTCCGCCACGGTTTCGAGGGCGTCGTCAGTGAATTTAAGGCGGACATTTTCAAATTCGAAAAGCTTCTGATATTGACGAATCAGCGCGTTCTTCGGTTCCTGCAAAATGCGAATCAGCGCGGACTTGTCGAGGTCGCCGAGAACGCCAACAACCGGCAAGCGGCCGACAAATTCGGGAATCAAGCCGTAGCGAATCAAATCCGTGGGCTGCGCCTGCTCGAGAACTTCGATATTGCGGCGCGATGGTGTTGAAGGCGCGGCATCGGCATGGAATCCTAGCGACTTCTGGCCGACACGCCGCTCGATGATTTTTTCAAGGCCCACAAAGGCGCCGCCGCAGATGAACAAGATGTTCGTCGTATCAACCGGCGTGAATTCCTGGTGCGGATGCTTACGGCCGCCCTGGGGTGGAACGTTGGCGGTGGTGCCTTCGAGAATTTTCAGGAGAGCTTGCTGCACGCCTTCGCCGGAAACGTCGCGCGTGATGGACGGGTTTTCGTCCTTCTTCGAAATTTTGTCGATCTCGTCTATATATATGATGCCTTGCTGGGCTTTTTGGACGTCACCGTCGGCGGCTTGGAGGAGTTTCAAAATAATGTTTTCGACATCTTCGCCGACGTAACCCGCTTCCGTGAGTGTGGTTGCGTCCACGATCGCGAAGGGAACTTCTAGCATGCGCGAAAGCGTCTGCGCCAAAAGTGTTTTTCCGGTTCCTGTGGGGCCGATCAGCAAAATATTGGATTTGGTCAACTCAACGTCGCTGGGCGTGCGATTCAGGAAGATTCGCTTGTAATGGTTGTAAACCGCGACGGCCAATTTCTTCTTTGTCTTGTCCTGGCCGATCACGTAGCCATCGAGAAAGGATTTGATTTCCGGAGGTCGCGGCAAGCGGCGGCTGACTGGGCTGGTCTGCTCTTTCTTTTCTTCCTCCAGAATTTGCTGACAAACGGTGACACACTCGTTGCAAATGTAAGAGCGCGGATATTCGGAAGGAGAGCTGATGAGTTTTTCGACTTGCTCCTGCGTTTTATGGCAGAAGGAGCAGTGCAGCGCTTCCTCTGGGCTGAATCTTTTCACCGGTCTCTCCGCCTCCGTTCCGGTGCGGCATGAACACTATTCGCCATTCTACGACAACGTGCGGGAGTTGGATGCAAGTTCATCGGTTTAGCTACTAACCTTTTGGAACGGGCTAACGGCTCTTGGAGATAATTTCGTCAACGACGCCGTATTCCTTCGCCTGTTCCGCGGACATAATGAAATCGCGCTCGACATCTCTCTCGATTTTTTCCACCGACTGGCCCGTGTGGTGAGCGATGAGCTTGTTGAGTTCTCCGCGCGTCCGCAGAATTTCCTTGGCGTGGATGTCGATATCGGTCGCCTGACCGGAAAGTCCACTGAGCCAGGGCTGGTGAATCAAAATTCGCGAATTCGGCAGCGTGTAGCGCTTTTTGGGCGTTCCCGCCATCAGCAAAACCGCAGCGATCGAAGCTGCCTGTCCCACGCAATAAGTCACGACGTCCGGTCGGACGAACTGCATCGTGTCGTAAATCGCCATTCCCGCTGTGATTACGCCGCCGGGCGAATTGATATAGAGCGAAATATCGTGCTCCGGATCTTCCGCAGCGAGAAAAAGGAGCTGCGCGGTGACCAGATTGGCGACGTGGTCGTCGATCGGCGTGCCGATGAAGATGATGTGGTCCTTCAGCAGCCGCGAATAAATGTCATACGCCCGCTCGCCGCGGTTGGTCTGCTCGACCACCATGGGCACGAGCGTCGTGGAATACGAAATAGGAGCGTCCTTATCTCTCATTGGAAGCCATCCGGCGCGCTGAGGAGCCCGAACCAGGAATTATTTTTCTCGTTTCGCGATGGTTTGAATTTGAGCCGTGCGGTAAAGCCAATCAATTGCTTTGTCGCTGCGCAACTTCGATTTCATCCTATCGAGCGCATCTTCCTTTGTCAAGCGAGCGCGAATTGCTGCTACGGATTCGCCACTGCGCTCGGCGAGCGACGCGATCTCTTTTTCGACTTCTTCGTCGGTCACTTCGATCTTTTCGGCGCTTGCGACACGGTCAATCAGGATTTCGGCTTTGACGTCCCGCTCAGCCCGGTCATGCTGGCGCTGGCGCATCGAAACCCAATCTACGTTTACGGCGCGGGGATCAACGCCCTGCGAGGCGAGCGAACGCACCACGCGTTCAAGGCGCACGTCCATCTGATGCTCGATGAGCGCCTGCGGAACCGGGAAATGGTGGAGCTTGACGAGCTCTTCGAGAATTTTTTCGTTGGCCTGCGCCCGCTGCTGCTCGTCGCGCGCGGCGTTCAGGCGTTCGCGGATTTTGTCGCGCAGTTCGGGAAGAATTTTCGCGCCCAGCGCGC
>DATFQU010000079.1:0-10537 GCA_035264005.1 Candidatus Acidiferrales bacterium | reverse complement strand
GTTTCGACGAAGTCGCGCATAACAGTGTTGTCAAAGCCACTGCTTGAAGAAGTGCCTTGCGCGGAAGAGGACGGAGCGATGTACACGAGCGTTAGAACAATAAACAAGAAGATAAGTCGCTTGATCATGAAGGACTGTTTTTCCTTCGGGTGCGTTGACATTCTGCTGTGAGCCTTTTGCGTTATGAAACTGCGCGCGATTCGCCGAAGCGGCGGATGCGCGAAACGGGGAATGTAACGCAGCAACGAAACGGCTGCAAGGACTTAGAATGCATTGAAGCGACGGAAGAGGCGATTGATAACTCCTTGTTGCGCGCGATGACAGTGAAGGGACGCGACGGGCACGTGATTGAAGCGCTGCCGGTTGAGCGATTGAAGGAAATGTTGAAAGGCAGTGGTCAGTGATCAGTGGTCAGCAAACGAGAAGCCGTGGCTAGTAACGAGCAGTGGGAGAAAGTAGAACAAAAACGTCGAGGCGAGATCCTCCGCTCAGGATGACAAATCAGATCGCGCGAGTTGGAAACAGTTCGCGCATGCACACGGGAGAGGAAAATGGCAGAGAAGGAAATGGAGCAAATGCTCGCGTTGGTGGAGGAAGGGTTTCAGAAGGCGGCGTGGCATGGGCCGAATTTGCGGAGCGCGCTGCGCGGGGTGAGCGTGGAAAGAGCTTCGTGGCGTCCAGAGAAGGGGCGGCACAACATCTGGGAGATTGCGGTGCATGCGGCGTATTGGAAGTACGCGGTGACGAAGCGGCTGACAGGGAGCAAGAAGCATGAGTTTCCGGAGAAGGGAAGAAACTGGTTTGCGCGGGATGCGCGAGGAGTGAGCAAAGGTGAAGCGGCGAAAAACTGGAAGCGCGATCTAGCGCTGCTGTCGAAGACGCACAAAGAATTGCGGGAGGCGATTGCGAAGATGACGGAGACGGAGCTGGAAGGGCGGTGCCGCGGGAGCCGGCAAACCGTGAAACAGAATGTGGTTGGCATCGCGATGCATGATGTGTATCACGCGGGACAGATTCAACTATTAAAAAAGCTGCGTGAGCGAAAAGGCCGTGGTCGGTGACACGCCTTCGCCAAAGCTAAGATGCGGCAAGCGAGTGGCGGCCGTTGAAAATACAGAACAAAAAGCGTCGAGGCGAAATTTCGGCGCAAGAATCGCGCCTCGTGATGACAAACGACAAAAAGAACGGATCCCACCCTTCGCGGCTTCTTCACTTTGGGCTGCTTGCCGCAGCCTGGTCGCGAAGGATGGGGCGCCCCTAAAAGCCACGCAAAGGCAGAAGCAGGTCCCTCGGCACCGTCTCCTGAGAATAGGAGCCGACCTCGGGGTGACAAATCTAAAAATGAGGTTAACGCAGGTTGACAAGGCGGGCTAAGAGGAATGCGGCGGCGGCGGCGAGTCCTCCGACGAATGCGGTTTGCAGCGCGCCGCGAAGCGGATGCACGTCGGTGAACTTGGCTTTGATGAAGCCGAAGGCCAGCAGCGCGAACAGCGTTACGCCGACGGAGGTCCACAGCGCGGTGAAGATGTGGCCGAGGAGCATGTAGGGCGCGAGGGGAATCAGGCCGCCGACGATGTACGAGCCGGCAATGGTGGCGGCGCTTCGCGCAGCGCGAGTCGGATCTGGCTCTTCGAGGCCAAGCTCGAAGCGCATCATGAAGTCGACCCAGCGCTTCTGGTCGGAGCAGATGGCGTTGACCACTGGCCGCACATGCTCTTCGGCGAGGCCATAGCCGCGAAAAACTTTCGCGACTTCCTCTTCCTCCTGGTCGGGGATTTCGACGGTCTCTTCGATTTCGCGGCGCTTCTCGGATTCGTAATGCTCGGTGTCGGTTTTCGCAGCGAGGTAGCCGCCGAGTCCCATGGCGATGGAGCCGGCGACGATTTCCGCGAGGCCGGCGGTGACGACGATGCGCGAGGAGGCGATGGCGCCGGTGATTCCCGCAGCCAGCGCGAACGGCACGGTGAGCCCGTCGGCCATTCCGATGACGATGTCGCGAACGGAAGCCGTTGCGGTGAAATGCTTCTCGACGTGGGCGATGGTCGGCATGCGCCGCTCCTTTGTGCGCGAGTTTCGCGAGCTGCCCCGTGTTCGCAGGCTGACATGTCTCTCGCACGCAGGCTGTAAGGCAATCGCGTTATTTACACCGCCGCGCGCGGCGGGGGTATAATTATGTAGCACGGAAGGAATTTGAGGAGGAAATAATGACTGACGCTCAAGGTACCGCTCAGGCCCCGGCGCATAAATTGCCACCGTTGCCATACTCATTCGACGCGCTGGAACCGTATATCGACGCGAAGACGATGGAAATCCACCATGACAAACATCATGGCGCGTACGTGAACAATTTGAACAAGGCGCTCGAAGGGCACGCGGATTTGCAAAAGCTTTCGCTCGAAGAGCTGCTGCGCGACATCAATAAAGTGCCAGAGAATATTCGGGCGGCGGTGCGCAACAATGCCGGCGGGCACGCGAACCATTCGCTGTTCTGGCCGAGCATGAAAAACGGCGGCGGCGGAGAGCCGAAGGGCGAAATTGCCGAGGCGATCAAGTCGGCGTTCGGCAGCTTCAATGATTTCAAGACGAGATTCAACGACGCAGCGACGAAACGGTTTGGCTCGGGCTGGGCGTGGCTGCTGACGAGCGGCGGCAAGCTGGCGATTGAGTCCACGGCGAATCAGGACAGTCCGCTGATGGAAGGCAAAAAGCCCGTGCTAGGACTCGACGTTTGGGAGCACGCATACTATTTGAAATATCAGAACCGCCGGCCGGAGTACATTGAGGCGTGGTGGAATGTGGTGAACTGGGATCAGATCAACCAGAATTTGTCGCACGCGAAGAAGTAGCGCGCCGCGCGAAATCCATAGGCGCGAAAGAAAATAAAGAGCTGCGCAGGAAAGGCACGGATTCGCTCCGATGAAAAGCGCCGGGGCGAATCCGCTGTTTTTTACAGTTGATTTGTGGCGCGTCGCTTTGCTACTCGCCGTGAGGCGGGCAGCACGGATGCGGGCACGGCGGGCAATCCGGACAACACCCGTCGCTCGCGAGAACAACACTTGTTGTCACTACAACAGCCTGGTTGATTTTTCCCATTGGATTTTCCTCCTGCGGATTTGCACTCCGGCAAACCGGCGATGAGGCTGCAGACTTGGCCGCAGTTGTCGCCTTCGCACGAACAGCGCTTCCATTCCCGTTCGATTCGCTTGAGTCGCTTGAGCAACGCGGACAGCTCGCGGATTTGTTCCGCGACGGACTTCGCTTTCGCCTGAGTCCAGTCGAAGACTTCCGGACACGGGCAGCGGCCGGCGCGCGCGAGGTGCAGGACCTCTTGCATCTCGGCGAGCGTCAGACCGATGGCCTTGGACTTCTGGACGAAGGCGACGTAGCGAAGCGCGGACGGATCGAATACGCGGTAGCCGGTGTGGCTGCGAGCGGCTTTCGGCAGCAGTCCGAGGCCCTCCCAGTAGCGGATGGTCTTGGACGGCACGCCGGAGCGTTTCGCAAATGCTGAAATGGTGAGCGCGTCGCGCATAGTTTGCCTCGCAGAAGGATGAACCTTCCCGCAGGAGGAAGGTGCAAGTGTCAATTTTCGTCCTCGTATCTTTAGATACGGATGCCGCGAACGCGATGGATTTTTTTGCGGTGCGCCAGCTACATTGAGGGGAAGAAGTGGGCTTCGAGGGCGAGGATGGCGATGGCGAGGAGGGAAGTTGCAATGGTGACGACGAGGCCGACGCGGGTGAATTCCCAGAAATTGATTTTGGTTTTCCAGGCGGCTTGCTGAAGGACGATTAAATTTGCGACGGAGCTGATGGGCGTTGCGTTTCCGGCGAGCGTGCTGGTGCTGGCGACGGCGAGCCACATGAAATGCGAATTGCCGAAGGACGCGAGCAGGGGGCGAACGAGTAACACGGCGGGGACGTTGCTGACGAGATTGGAAAGCACGAGCATGGTTCCGCTGATGGAAAAAAGTTGGGTGGAGACGGACCCTTTGAGGCCGGGTTCGAAGAATTGAATAAAGTAGGCGGCGGCGCCGGAGTTTTCGAATCCCTGCATGACGACGAAGAGCCCGGCGAAAAAAAGGAGCAGTTCCCAACTGACGCGATGGTAGACGTTTTCGGATTTGACGCGTCCGATGATGAGAATGAGCGCGGCGACAGCGGCAGCGGCGAGCGCGAATGAAAAATTCAAAATCCAGAGAACGAGGACGAACGCGGCGGCGATGGCGCATTTTGCGAGGAGTCCGCGATTCACGGTGACGGGGATGGGCGGCGGCTGGTGTTCGAGGGTGCGCGTGTGCCAGAGTTCGCGGCGAAAAAGAAATGCGAGGAGGGCGACGTCGAGAAGCAGGCCGATGAGCGCGACAGGAGCGAGGTGGACGAGGAATTCGAGAAAGGTGAAATGCGCGGTGACGCCGACGAGCGCGTTCTGCGGATTGCCGGTGACGGACATGACGGAGCCGATGTTGGCGGAAGTGGCAAGCGCGATGAGGTAAGGAATTTTTGGAAGGCGGAGGCGTTCGGTGACGGCGAGGACGATGGGAGTGAACATGAGGCAGACGGTGTCGTTGACGAAAAATGCGGCGAGGATGCCGGTCGTGAAAATGAGAAGGACGAGGAGCTGGAAGGGTGTTTTGGCGATGGCGGCGACGTGGGCGGCGACCCAGTCGAAGAAGTGGGCGATCTGGAAATGCGCGACGAGGATCATGATGCCGAGGAGGAAGACGATGGTGTCCCAGCTGATGGCGGTGTAGGCGTCGGGGAGGGAAACGACTCCCGCGAAGACCATGGCGACGGCTCCGCAAAATGCGGCGGCGGTGCGGTCGAGGCGGCTGCCGCGTCCGGATTCGACGGCGATGAGGATGTAGGTGATGAGGAAAATGATGATGGGAAGCCAGTGAAGATGCGTGGGGAGGGCGAGAGAGGGCGTGAGCATCGAGGAGAGAGATTAGCGTGGAATGAACTAGGCGCGAAGCGCAATCCGCTACTGACTGGATGGGGGGAAGGTCATCCTGATCTTGTCTGGGCCGTCTACGACGGAATACCCGGAAGGCAGTTGGAAAAGCGATGGGTCCGGCTCTGCGCGGCTGATATTGGTGAGGCGAAAGGCGCTTTCGCTGTTCGGCGGCTCAGAGCACTGCAGAAGGACAGTGATGTCCAAGTCTGGAGAATGCCACATGTCGCAGATCCTGGTAATCGGGCGATCATTGCCCATCCAGCCGGTCGGGAACACAGTCGTGGTTCGAGTCCCATCGACATAAACGCCTTCCATGACTTGGCTTCCGAGAGATTCCGTTGTGATCTGCGGCTGACCAGGGTTGGGCGGTTTGGTGGGAGGGGGAGGTAACGGAGGTCTTTTTGGCCGCGGCTCAGCGGCGCTAAACGGATAGCGATAAGCAATGTGGTCTTTAGAGTTGAAAACGTATTGAACGCCTGCGACCGGATCGTGAATTTCGATGATCCTGATATCCATAAGATTTTTATTATGCACGTGAGGCATTGTAAAGATCGAGCGTTCAGTCCGCGTCCTGCCTAACGAATCACGCCAAAAGAGATTTCTCGTTGTGGAGTCAGTAATGCGAGTTCCATCGACCATGGCGCGCCAACCTCCGTGAGAGGATTGATATGAGAGCGGCGAGCCAGTAGTGATTAAAGCCGATTCGAACGGAGCGTTCATGCCGAATGTGGAGCCAATGGTAGGGGTGGGCTTCCTGAGAATAGGGGAATCTTGGGCGAAGGCCGCAGAAGAGATGAGAAGCAAGGAGAAGAAGGCGAGTCGCATGAGTGATTTCATGGCTTCCTCCCCAAGCAATGGGAAACCAAACGGACCGTAACAAACAATCAAATTGGATGCAACCAGAGCTTCAAGCGTGAGAGGACTTATCGTGGGGTGGGCGCGGGATCGCCGGAGGCGGTGGGGAGGCGGGCGGCGAGCCAGCCGCTGATGCCTGCGGACATGACAAAAACGTTGCGATAGCCCATGCCTTCGGCGCGGCGAGCGGCGTTGGGCGCTTTGCGGCAGAAAAGGCCGGAGCAGTAGAAGACGAGCGTGGAATTTTTGTCGGCGGGAAGGTCTTTTTCATCGTAAGCGAGAGGGTCGAGAGTGAGCGCGCCGGGGACGCGTGCGGTGAGCCAGCTTTGGCGTGAATTCACGTCGATGACGGTGGTGGGTTCATTTTGCTGGATGCGCTGCTGGAGGGCAGCGGGAGAGATGACGTTCAGTCCCATCAATCGCGCGAACATGCTTTTGCCCCCGTTGATTATGTAGCTGCCGTCAAGCAGTGAGACTCGACGAAAGCACACAGGCTGAAGCCTGTGCCACGGGTGTTGCGAGAAGCAGGTCCCTCGGCGCCATCTGCTGAACAGCGCAGCTGGCCTCGGGATGACAGACAAAAAAGCGAAAAAGCTGGCGGGATAAACCCGCCGCTACAAAGGCAGAAGACGACAACCGCAGAGCTTTGTCACGCATTCCAAGAAAAAACTGCAGATTCCCTGCCTGCGGCAGGCAGGCTCGTCGGATGCTCGTCGCATCCTCGCTGGGAATGACAGACAAAAAGTGAAAAAGCTGGCGGGATAAACCCGCCGCTACAAAGGCAGAACGAACACAAAAGCCGCAGAACTTCGAAACTTCTTCACTTTGGCTGCTTGCCGCGGCCCGGTCGCGAAGGTCCGGTTGCAGGACTCCAAAAGCCGGAGATGGAGCACCCGAAATGCGTCACTTCAGGGGCTAAAGCCCCTCATTTTACCTATGGTTTATGTCGGAGCTAAAGCTCCGACCCCCTGAAAATCCGGGCCATTTCTACGGGTCTCACGAGCAAGAAAACTCAAACTGAGCCGTTACCTGCTGGCGCGCTGGGGCGCGACCAGCGCAAGCGGGCGAGTTGCATGGCGATGATGAGTATGGCGCCGGGAAGCACGACGAAAGTGGCGGAGTCGGCGACATGTAATGGCAATAGGAGCCAGGCGCCGGCGACAGCGAGGCCCGCGAGCACCCACGTCCAACCGGCGAAACGCTGAAAGGCCTGCGCTCTAGCCGGGTCGCAGCGCAAGACGGACAAAGGCGTGAGCGTTTTCGGCAGGACATTGCCGGTAGCGACCAGGAAGATGCCGAGGATGATCATCATGGCACGTTGCGAAATGCCGGAGTGAGCGATCGGACCGAGAGAGGTGGCGAGCTTCAGTCCGAGTGGGATCACAAAGATTAATCCGGCGAAAACGATGCCGCGGCGGAGGCCGTTCGCGTCATCGGTCGAGCGGCGGGAAATGAGAAAAAGGATTATCGCCATGCACGCGATGAGAAGCATGGCGACGGTCCAGAAGACGATTCGCTTAGGCTCGAGGTACCAGCCCGTGGCGACGATTGCGGCGGCGAGAAACAATAGTCCAGCAGCGAGATAGTTCGAGATGGGCTTGGCTGACATGGTCAGACCTCCTCTTTGGCAGGATGCAATTTGTGGCGGCTGTTTGCCGCCATTCGGGTGACGTTGTCGCGGGATTTCGGCTCCAAATTCCAACCTAAAGTGTGAGTGAAGGCGAGCAAGGCGTCTTCAAGGACAGACATTTTCAAGCGATAGAGAATGGTGCGTCCGTTTTTCTCGGCTTCGATGAGGCCGGCGGTCTGGAGAACGGAAAAGTGAGCGGACATGGTGGGCTTGGAGACGGCGAAGTGCGCGGAGAGCTCGCCGGCGGACATGGGGCGCTGGCGGAGGAGCTGAAGGACGCGCCGGCGAGTGGGGTCAGAAAGGGCTTTGAAGACAAGGTTCATGCGTCTATATTTAGCTAATTATCTAATAATTGTCAAGGGGAAAGTTTTGGAGGTTCAGGCAGAGAGCGGATCCCACCCTTCGCAGAGGCGACGAAGGATGGGGTACCCGAAAACGCAACGACAAAAGCACACAGACTGAGGCCTGTGTCAGGCAAAGCGGCGTCGAGCCGCCGCACTCCTGAAAAACTATCAGGAAAATTCGAACTGACCCGCCACCTAACGGCCCTGACTACATCGCGCGGATAAAGCGCGCGAAAGGAAGAATATTTATAAACAACCGCAATTGACGGAGGGAAGGCCCGGCTCCCCCAAAAGAGCGTTGCTCTCCTCGCTCTGCTTGTGCAAGAGTCAACGGCCGCCGCGCAGGCAGCTTCTCAACTCCTAAAGGATTATCGCCAGGGCGAAAAAGCCGCAGAACTTCGCAAAAGGGGCGAAGCTCTGCGCTACAAAAGTAACAACCACAGCGAGATCCTTCGCTGCGCTCAGGATGACAGCGTAAAACAAAAAAAACCGCCGGGCACTGGCGAGGTTGCGGCGGAAGGAGTGTGAGACGGAGGCTGGGGCGGCGGAATCTTTGTTAACAGGGTGGGTAACGAGGTCGCGATGGCTGGGATTGGAATGGCGCTTGTGCGTTTGCCGCCGGTGAATTTGTCGAACGCGTGGAAGAGCGGCGACAAAATCCTGAACGAAGCGATCAATCTGCTGCCGAACCTGGTGATTGCGGGCGCGATTTTCATAGTGTTCGTGATCGCGGCGCGGGTGTGCAAGTCGCTGATCGAGCGGCTGGGCGAGCGCAGAAAAATGCGGCAGAACGCGTCGCTGCTGCTGGGGAAACTGACGCAGACGCTGGTGGTGATTCTGGGATTTCTGATTGCCGTGTCGATTATTGCGCCGTCGTTTACGGCCGGCGATTTGATCAAAACGCTGGGAATCGGAGGAGTGGCGATCGGGTTTGCATTCCAGAATATTCTGCAGAATTTTCTGGCGGGGATTTTGCTGCTGCTGCACGAGCCGTTTCGGATTGGGGATCAGATCAGCGTGACGGGGCTTGAGGGAATCGTGGACACGATTCAGACGCGGGCGACGATTATTCATACGAAGGACGGGGATCGGGTGGTGATTCCGAATGCGACGCTGTTTACGAATCCGGTGACGGTAAGAAGCGGAGAGGCGGCGCAGCAGCGCCGGCCCAGGCGAGAAAACGGGACGGAAGGTGAAGAAGCGCCTTCTGCGGCGCAGGCCCATGCAAAGGCGGAAGTTGGAGGGCCCGCGAAGCAGTGACCGTTGTAATATTGGGGAATGAGCGAGGCGATTCAAACTCGGTGCTGCGTTGCGGGCGGCGGGCCGGCCGGAATGATGCTGGGATTTTTGTTGGCGCGCGCGGGCGTGGACGTGACGGTGCTGGAAAAGCACGGGGATTTCTTGCGGGATTTTCGTGGGGACACGGTGCATCCGTCGACGCTGGAGGTGATGTACGAGCTGGGGATACTGGAGAGATTTCTAAAGCTTCCGCATCAGGAAGTCCGTGAGCTGTCGGCGCAGGTGGGAAACGAAATGGTGCCGCTTGCAGATTTTTCGCATTTGCCGACGCATTGCAAATTCACGGCGCTGATGCCACAGTGGGATTTTCTGGACTTTATCGCGGCGGAGGCGAAACGATATCCGCAATTTCATTTGAGGATGCAAGCGGAAGCGACGGATTTGATTCGAAACGGCGAGCGAATTGTGGGCGTGCAGGCGAAGACGCCGGAAGGAACAGTGGAGATTCGCGCAGAGCTGACGGTGGGTGCGGACGGGCGGCATTCGACGGTGCGGGAGCGCGCGGGACTGGAAGTGTTGGACATTGGCGCGCCGATGGATGCGCTTTGGATGCGGCTGAGCAGGAAGGAAGGGGATCCGCCGCAGACTTTCGGGCATGCTGATGCGGGGAAGATGCTGGTGATGCTGAACCGCGAGGAATACTGGCAGTGCGCGTTCGTGATTCCGAAGGGCGAGTTCGACGAAATAAAGCGAAAGGGGTTGCCGTCGTTTCGGGAGGAGATTGCGCAATTCTCGCCGTGGATGAGAGACCGCGTGGATGAGTTGCGCGACTGGAAGGATGTGAGTTTGCTGACAGTGACGGTGGACCGGCTGGTGCGGTGGCATTTGCCGGGGCTGTTGTGCATAGGAGACGCGGCGCACGCGATGTCTCCGATTGGCGGAGTGGGAATCAATCTGGCGATTCAGGATGCGGTGGCGACGGCGAATATTTTGGCGAGGAAGCTGCGCGAAGGGACGGTGCACGAAAGCGATTTGCAGGCGGTGGAGCGACGGAGGATGTTTCCGACGCGAGCGACGCAGGCGATACAGGTGTTCGTTCAGAACCGGCTCATCAAACGCATTCTGGCAGGCACGAAGCCGCTGGCGGCTCCGTGGCCGATGAAACTGATGCGGCGATGGAAGGTGTTGCGGAGAATTTTGCCGCGGATTGTGGGAGTGGGATTCCGGCCGGAGCACGTGAAAACCAGTGATTAGTGGCTAGTTGTGATCTTTCAACACGTTGTCCATTCGGGCCGGACGGGAGATGCTGATTAACAACATGATAATGCCAGCGAATAGGCAGAGCCACATCAGGTAGGCGGGCCATGTGGCCCATCGGTGCTTCCTGGCGATTCGAAAATAGTTCGGAGGCACGTCCTTGCCAAAGCGACCGGATGTGTACTTCAGCGACTTGTAGCTTGATACGGAGGCCGTTCGGGTCATTTTGAATTGGGTGTGAATAAACAGTGCTCCG
>DATFQU010000078.1:0-2936 GCA_035264005.1 Candidatus Acidiferrales bacterium | reverse complement strand
GATCCATGCGGGGACTTCTACCAATATGCATGCGGCACCTGGATCAAGGACAATCCAGTCCCTGGCGACCAATTGCGCTGGGTGCGCTCGTTCTCTCTGCTCCAGGAACGCAACCTTTATGAACTTTGGCAGCAACTGGACAGCGCCGCCAAGAAGCCTCGAGGTCCCCTCGAAAAAAAGTATGGCGATTTCTTTCAAGCGTGCATGAACGTCGTGGAGTTGGACAAAAAGGGCCTTGACTCACTTGAGCCCGCGCTGAAACGCGTTTCCGC
This sequence comes from Candidatus Acidiferrales bacterium, assembly GCA_035264005.1. GTDB lineage: Bacteria > Acidobacteriota > Terriglobia > Acidiferrales > UBA7541 > DAHUXN01. The sequence continues at coordinate 2,664 of DATFQU010000078.1, read as the reverse complement.
TCTCGACGACTCCAAAGGCGTCGCAGCACTGATTGGCGACCTTGCAGCGGCTGGGCATCCCGCGCCGCCATTCCGCTTGGATGTCGAACCGGACCGGAAGGACTTGTCAAAGTATGTCTTGAGCATCTCCGAGGGCGGTCTGACGTTGCCGGGTCGCCAACCTTATGTGGACAAGGAATCGAGGTTTGTTCGCAAGCGATATCGCATGCATATGATACGTATGTTCATGCTCGCCGGCGATACGATGGAGCGCGCCGAGAGGGAAGCAGCGGCTGCTTTCGCCGTCGAGACGGCGTTGGCGCAGGCTTCTGCTAATCGCGCGGATTCCGCCGATCCTGAGAAGCGTTACCACATCTATACTTTCGCCGATCTCCAGAAGCTCGCGCCCGATTTCGAGTTCGGAGTCTACTTCAAACATGTGACCGCACTGCCAATCGAAAGAGTCAATGTAGCCAACCCGGATTTTCTGAAGACCGTCAATGCCCTGGTCGTCTCTGCGCCGGTTGAAGCCTGGAGGTCCTATTTCCGCTGGCATATCTTGAGCGAACAATCCGCGGCTCTGTCTAAGGCGCTTCGGGATGAAGAGTTTACCTTTTGGGGCAGCAACCTTACGCGACAAGAGAAGCCCGCGCCGCGGTGGAAACAATGCACTGCAATCACCGATCAGGCATTCGGCGATGCCATCGCGCAGGAGTGGGTGGAGCAGAACTTTCCGCCAGCGGCCAAAGCCAGCATGGAAGGGCTGGTCGCCGCCCTCGAAAAGGCTCTCGCCGACGAGATTCGGACCCTGCCTTGGATGAGCGATGACACGAAGAAGACTGCGGAAAAGAAACTGGCCGCGATCCGAAACAGAATCGGATATCCCGAGAGATGGCGCGATTACTCGGGTCTGCGAGTGGACGCCAATGACTTCATCGGAAACTGGCATCGCAATGCTGTCTTTCAGCGCGATTACCGGCTGAGCAAAGTGGGCAAGCCGGTGGACGCTGACGAATGGGACACGACGCCTCCAACGGCGGATGTCCGTTATACCGCATCAATGAATAGCCTTTTTGTCCCCGCCGGCGTCATTCAGCCTCCCTTCTTTGACGGCGTCGCTGACCCGGGAGTGAATTTCGGCGGCATTGGCGCTGTTGTCGGGCACGAGCTAACCCATGGCTTCGACGACCTGGGATCGAAATTCGACGAAAAGGGCAATGTGCGCGAGTGGCAGACGCCCGACGATCGCAAGGACTTTGCCGAGAAGGCTAGCTGTGAGGTGGCGGAATACAGCCAATTCGGGGCCATGCCTGATCCGAACGATCTGCCGACACTCAAGGTGAACGGCAACCTCACTTTGGCCGAAAATATCGCTGACAATGGCGGCCTGCGCATCGCTTTTCGGGCACTCATGGAGGCCTTGGTTGCGCAAGGAAAGACGGCTGACGACAAGATCGATGGCTACACCGAGAGCCAGCGCTTCTTTTTGTCCTTCGCTCAAGTTTGGTGCCAGAGTCAAACCCCATATTCTGCCCGCCAATCAGTCGAATCCGACCCGCACGCACCGGGACGGTGGCGCGTCAACGGCACCGTGCAGAACTTCGACGAATTCGGGAAAGCGTTTGGATGTGCCAAAGGCCAGCCCATGAGCCCTGAGAAATGTTGCCGGGTTTGGTGACAGCTCGGCGGCGGGCGACGCTCCGACCCAGATCAGCATGCCCATCAAGGGCAAATATTCTCTCCGTGCACCCTGAATGTAAGAAACTTGTAAAACCTTTCAATCGTGCAGCGGCCGTTTGCGGGGGGACAACGAAATCCAAGGCGCCTCGGGAATCATAGTGCTTGAGTCGACTCGAGTGATCGCTCTGCCCGGTACGCATGTATCCAGTAAGTAAAACGCGTTTCCTATTTTCTGCAGGTCTGGTTTTCTTCGCCTCGCCTGCGCTTCACGCGCAGCAGACCAGTTGGCGCATCGATTCCAACCATAGCGGGGCTCACTTCAGCGTGCGCCACATGATGATCTCCACCGTCCGCGGCGAGTTTACCGGTATCGCCGGTACGATCACATACGATCCGAAAGACCCCGCGCACGATTCTGTCGAGGCGACCATCGATTGCACTACGGTGAATACCGGAGTTGCCAAGCGCGACGCCCAGCTCAAAGGCCCCGATTTCTTTGATGTCGCCCGCTATCCGCAAATGAAGTTCAAATCAAGACGGGTGGAAGACGCGGGTATGGGCAAGCTTAAGATCACCGGCGAACTGACTATCAATTCGACCACCAAGCCTGTTGTGCTTGATGTCGATGGCCCGAGTGCGTCCATTCGCGATCCGCGCGGCAATGAGAAAATCGGTTTGAGTGCGAACACCAAGATTAGCCGCAAGGAATTCGGCATTACCTGGAATGAAGTCATGGAATCGGGCGGGATCGCCGTCGCCGATGAAGTTGCAATTTCTCTCGATCTGGAGCTGATTAAGAACGCCGGGGCCCAGTAAATATTGGAAATTGCTGGAACAAACGAAAAATGCGGGGCCAACCGAAACTTACGGGCAGGCGGTCGTGAACCGCATCAACTTCGCTCGCGGCCGAATTTATCCATCTTTCCAGGTGCACGCTTCCTCGGATGCGGACGTGTACAAGTCGGATCGCAAGAATCTCCGGTTGAACCGACTGTCCACGTTTAT
>DATFQU010000077.1:0-13148 GCA_035264005.1 Candidatus Acidiferrales bacterium | reverse complement strand
AAAAGAAACCGCCAAGCGCGCGCCGTGGTGGAGGCGGCACATCATTCTGCTGGCGATTGTGGCCGCTGTGGCGTTGCTGCTGATTGATGCGTTCATCATCGAGCCGGACAACGTCCAGGTGAACCATTACGAAGTGCATGGGAGCGTGCAAGGTCCGCTGAAGATCGCCGATTTGAGCGATCTGCATACGCGAGGAATGGGGCGGCCGGAGCGAAAGGTACTGGACATCCTCGCGCGAGAAAAACCGGATGTGATTCTCATCACCGGGGACACGATCGCGGACCCAAATGGGGCTTATCAGGACTGCATGAAGGTGTACAAGCGCTTGTCAGCGTTGAACCCGCCGATGGGAGTATGGTTCGTGCGCGGGAACTGGGAAGAACTGCAGCCGGTGAAGCATGAGCGGCAGTTTTATCGCGACGCGGGAATCAATTTGCTTGTTAACCAGAATCACGAATTGCGGCCGGACGTTTGGCTCATCGGACTGGACGATATCATTAACGGCAGACCGAATCTGGCCGAGGCGATGAAAGGCGTTCCGGCGCATGCGTACACGATCGCGATGTTCCATGAGCCGATGTTCTTTTTGGCCGCGGCGGGAAAAGTTAATTTGGTTTTCGCGGGGCACACGCATGGCGGGCAGGTTCGGATTCCGTTCGTAAAACCGTTCTGGCTTCCTTTCGGGAGCGGCCACTTCCTTGAGGGTTGGTATACGGAAAAGAATACGCGCATGTATGTGAACCGCGGAGTGGGAATGTCGGATATTCCGGTGCGATTCCTTTGCCGGCCGGAAGTGGCGTTTATCACCCTGGAACCCTAGCTGTCAGCTTTTCCTCAATTAAAGTTTTAACTACGTGCTCACTTATGTAGAATGAGCGCGCTCCTGTGGAGGTTCCGATGCGATTGCGACAAATGCATGTGATGTGTGTGCTCGTTTTCTTGGCGTTCGCGTGCCCAGGAATCTGCAGCGCGCAAGCGGCATCAACTCAAGATGCAACGGCGGTTTGGAACGCGGTCAACCAGGCGCCATTTGATGCAACGAAAGCCGCTCACGTAGAGAATCTGACAATTGCCCGCGACCGCATTCACATCACGCTGATCGATGGGGAGATTCAATTCACTGCGCCGACGGCGGGAACGGTGTTCGGCGCGGCGTTCAAAGGGCGCGGGCGAATTGAGGTGGCTCCGCCGAATGATGCTGAGGCACATCAACTGGAGCTCCTCACGAAGCAGAAGACGCTGAACATGGAGTTCAGCGAAGCGACGTTCAGCTTTACAGACGGGACGTTCGACGAGATTGGCAAACAAGTGAAATGGATGCCGCCGCCCGATAATTCGCTAGCGCAATTGTACCAAGACCGGCAACGCGCGCGCGAGGACGTGGCGGCGGAGATGGTTCCTCGAATTTTCGAAGGCGTGCTTTCCGAAGATCATGCGAAGCCCGCGTACTTTGCGGCGGACGTGAAAACGAACAATTTCGGATGGGTGCTGGCGAAAGACGATGCGCTGGCGCTCGAAGAAATCAGTGTGGGACGGTATCTGTCGTGGGGCGGGCCGGCGCAGAATTTCGACACCTGGATGGCGTTTCCTGCGGGGAACGTGAGCGGGATTCAGGCAGATCAGAACCCGACGGCAAAAGACGTATTTATGGTCCATCGGTACGACATCGATGCAACCGTTACGGCAGGCGCCGATTTCAGCGCGACGACAAAGGTCAATTTGCAATTCCAGGCGGCAGGCGAACGCGTAGCGCTTTTTCAACTGATTGCCAATCTGCGAGTGTCTTCAGTGAAAGATGAGCATGGCACAGCGCTGGCTTTTTTCCAGCCGCAGGACCCGAAGGACCGCCCGCAGACGTATGGAGACTATGTTGCGGTGGCGCTTCCACAACCGACTACACAGGGCGAAGAGTCTACGCTGACGTTCCAATACGCGGGCAAGCGCATGGTGCGGAACGTGGGCACGGGGAACTATTTCTGCCCGAGCTATGGCTGGTATCCCGGCACGACAGACGAATTCGGGACGCGCGCAGATTTTGAGATGACCTTCCACAGCCCGAAAAAATTTCTGCTGGTCGCTACGGGCGAGAAAGAGGGGGAAAGCACGGATGGGAATTGGTCGGTCACAAAATGGGAGAGCCCCGTGCCGCAGGCGGTGGCGGGATTTGCGTTCGGCGACTACAAAGTTTCGGATTCAAAGGTGGGAGACACAGCAGTTGAAGTTTACGGAAATCGAAACACGAGCGACAGAATCAGCGCGATCAACGAAATCGTCAATCCAAACCTTCCCGGGCAGACAGGATTCGGAATGCCGGCAATGGGAAATTTGGACCCAGCGGCGATGCTCAAAACTACGACGGTGGAAATCGGGAACAACCTGCGTGTCTTCGAGAATTACTTCGGGCCGTTCCCTTTTCCTAGGCTTGCAGTGACAAATATTCCTTACGACTACGGACAGGGATGGCCGATGTTGCTGTACCTGGATGAAATTTCGTTTATGGATGAGACGCAACGGCACAATCTCGGCATCACCGACCAGATCCGTATCAGCGATTTCTTCCGCGCGCACGAAGTATCGCACCAGTGGTGGGGGCACGAAGTCGGCTGGAAAACGTACCACGATCAGTGGCTTTCAGAGGGATTTGCGCAGTTTTCCGGCAACTTATACGTGGAGTTCCGCGACGGCGAGAAGAAATATCTGGACCGGCTACACGCTGACCGTGACGAAATCTTTACGCACAATAACTTCGGCCATCGGTACAACGACTTGGGTTCCGTGTGGATGGGGCTGCGACTCGCCTCGTCGCAAGCGCCGTTTGGATACGCAACGATCATTTACGACAAGGGCGGCTACGCCCTGGAAATGCTGCGGGCGATGCTGCAAAACCCGCACGTCAAGGAGCCGGACGACGGGTTCAAGGCGATGATGCAGGATTTTACGAAGAGCTTCAGCGGGAAAGCGGCGTCGACAGAGGACTTCAAAGCGGTAGTCGAGAGGCACATGCTTCCGGCGATGGATTTGGACAATAATCACAAGATGGATTGGTTCTTCAACGAGTACGTGTATGGAACAGGCATTGCGCAATACCACATGGACTATTCGCTGGAGAGCCAGCCGGATAACAAATGGCTGGTGAGTGGACATGTGACGCAGTCCGGTGTGCCGGATGGATGGAAGGACATTCTACCGATTCACGTTCACGCCCAGGGCAAAGAGCTTCGCGTCGGATGGGTAAGAGTTGCGGCACAAACGGCGCCGTTCAAGTTCCTGTTGCCGTTCAAGCCGGACAAAATATCGTTGAACGATGACTCGGAAATTCTCGCGGAGATCAAATAGCCGACCGGCGGCGAGAACTACGGTTGGAGAGCCGGGATGGGGAGCAGAGGCAGGCGGCGAGGCTCTCCGTGATAGCCGCGAACTTCCACGTCTTCGAGGAGCAGCGAAGGCGCGACGATGGAACTGGGAACGCCGTCGGTTACGGAGCCGAATGTGTCGAGCGCAGTGCCCGCGAAGCCCTGTGCGCCATTCTGCATAAAATTGAAGACAGAGAAATCGCTGCCGATTCCGGCGATGGTGCGAAACGCACGAATATTCAAACCGTTGATGTGAGCGCCGCGAACCAGTTCTTCGTGTCCATCATCGACAGACACACGGTAGACGAGCAAGGGCAAGCGACCGCCACTGCTCAGGCCCTGAGCGATTCCTGAAAGGATGTCCGAGAAATCCTGCTGCGATTGAGAAGCGAGGGCGGGATTGTCCATGCGCTTGATTTCGAGACACCATTTCTGGCCGTCGGCACGGCAGAGGTCAAGAAACTTCTTGCGGAGGTCCGACGGAGCGACGGTGTTCGTCGCCTGGAAAAAGAGATTGCTGGAAACAGGAGTGGGAAGAGAAAGAATGGGCAGGGCCGCGCGGCCGTGGCCGTTAGACACCACGAAATCCGGCCCGGGGCGGCGCGACATCAAAAGATTTTTCAGGATGCCGTTTTCGACGACAGAGACGCGTTCGGCGCGCACGCCTTCATCGTCAATCGCGTAACCGCCTAGAAGCGGCTGGCCTTGGAAATCCTTCGCGCTGGGATCATCGATCAGCGAAACATCCAGGGGCAAAACGCGCTGATTGATGCGGCCACTCCATTCGCTTGTGCCGCCTTCCTGCTGAATCATCTGGTCATAGGCGGGGACGCTTGAAAGCGGAGGACGCGCGCCGGAGAGTGAAGGCTCAAGAGCCTGCGCCAATAGTGACGCTGCGGCGGGAGCGTCAAAAAGCACCGGGCCTTCGTAGTCTTCCACGTTCGGAGCGGTGCGCAAGGCTTCGAGCTGCTGCGCGGCCTGGATGAGGCTTTTGCTGACGTCCGCTGGCTGCGGCAAACCGCTCGGAGCGGCCGCGTAATCAGCATAGAAGTTATGGAGAGGCATGCCGTCGGTAGCCTGGGTATCGAGGCTGGCCTCAATGCCCGCATTGCTGTGCGAAATGCGGAGCTTGGTGCCCTCGCTGTTCAGGAAATAGTAGGTGGTGTAGACGAGATAGTAGTGCACGCGCGTGCTGTAGAGATCCGGAAAGCCGCGCAGGACTTTGGAAGCTTCGCGAGCTTCGTCTTCCCAGTTACGCGAAGTCCAATCAGGGGAAACGAGCGGTTCGACGTCAACGAGCGCGGGCTCTGTAGAGAAATCGGGAATTTCAGGCGGGCGCGAAAGACTGTTCAGAAACGCCTGCTTGTTGGCGAAGTCCACGAGAGCTTCTTTGTACGCAAAATCGGTGGCCTGCCAAAGATCCTGGCGTAAAGAATTGTAATCACGGTCGATTCCGACTTCTCCGGCGTTGCTGGAGGAGCCCTGAAAGCCGTTCTGGCTGACGAAATCCGAACTATCGAGCTTGTTGTCTCCGACGCGAACGTCGACGAGCATGACGCGGTTGCGCTGGTGAGTGCTGGAAAAAAGCGTGCCGAAAGAGGCGGTGATGGCGCGAACGTCGATGTCGCAGATGCGGTATTGAATGTAATAGGGCTTCTGCTGGCTATCGAGCTGAAGACGCGCGATGGAGCGGTTCATCTCGTCCTGCATGGCTTGCAAGGTGTGATCGTTGTCGTCTTGGGCCACGGCGGGGCGAGCAAAAGCACACAGAGCGGCGAGCGCGACGAGGACAAACCCAAGACGATTTATGAGCCGAGAATTCACTGTTTTGTCCTCGCTTGGGGATCGTGCGCAGGAGGGGGAAGAATCGGCGGCGTGTCGGTGGAAGTTTCTTTCTTCGAGACTTCCATTTCGGAGATGAGAATCTCCGGCGCGACCGCGGACACCGGAACGGAACCGGATTCCGCGCCGCAGTAGCCGTTGAAAACTTCGGGCGTGTCGCCGGTGGCGATGATTTTGGTGATGGAAATGAGCGGCGTCCCGACGATGTTGACGCCGCGCACCATCTCGTCAGGACGGCCGTCGGGATAAACTTTGTAAACGATCAATGGCTGAACCTGGAAGGCCTGGGGTTGAGCGCGTCCGGTGAAAGTGAAGCCGCCGGCGATGTCGTCAATGAGAAGGCCAAATGGTTTGTTCTGTTTGCGAATTTCCTCGATGAAGAGCTTGCGGAGCGCCGCGTTGCTCATGGTCTTGTTGCTCTCGACGATGGTGTTGCCCATGCGAGCGATGGGCTGGAAGCCAAGCTGGCGGCGGCCGTGGCCGTTGGAGTGCGGGAAGTCCACGAGCGGCGAACGGCCCATGAGGAAATTTTTCAAGATGCCGTGATCGACCAGGACGACGTTCTGCGAAGGAATTCCTTCGTCGTCGAAAGGATAGAAGCCGAGCAAGACCTGGCCGCTGACGTCGCGCGTGGTGGGATCGTCGCGGACGGTAATGAAGTCCGGCAGGATCTGCTGATTGATTTTGCTGGTGAACGTCTGGCCTTCACTGACGTCTTTTTGGCGGAAGCCTTCGAGGCGGTGGCCCAGAACTTCGTGGAAGAACACCGCGGCGGCGCGTCCCGTGAGCAGAGTCGGGCCAGCGAAAGGCTCGACGAGAGGCGCTTTTTGCAAGGCGACGATCTGCGCGGTGAGGATGCGGACTTGATCCATGACCGTTTCGTCGGAAGGCGCTTTCGCGGGATCGACCCAGTCGAAATTCGCGTAACGTTGCAAGTCCATGCCGTCGGGAGCTTTGCCTTGAACGAAAAGCTCAAGCCGGTAACGAATCTGGCCGAAGGCGATGCGCGAACCTTCACTATTCACAAAATATTGATTGGCCGAGCTTGCTGTGAACGTTGCGATGGAATTGATCACGGCGGGAGACGTGCTGAATGCGGCCGTGTATTTCCGAACGCGGTCTTCCCAGGGCGTGCGGTCCAATTGGAAATCGACAGGACGGCTTATCGAGACATGCGGCTCTTCGTGAGAAAAATCCGGCGCGGCCTGTTCGGCGGAGCGGGCCTGAACTTCGTTACTGGTTTGCACGCCGATATAAGCCTGCACAGCAGCGCGATACTGGCGATCGGTTTCGCGCCAGATTTCGCGGCGCAACAGGGGAATATCGTCGTCGAGGGTGACTTCCGTGCCAGGACTGGACCAAGCGGGCTCGCGGCCTTCGATTTTGTGAGTGCTGTCCAACTGGTAGCTTCCAACGCGCGTTTGGACTTCCAGAACGCGGTCGCGAGTCTCTTCGGATGTCAGCAGCGCGCCATTTGAGCCGGAAACTTCGGCGGCATGCAGGTCGGTGGTCGTGTAACTGATAAAGTAGCCCGGAGGATCGGCTTTTCCATAAGCGTCGACGGAGCGCTGCAATTCTTCTTGCATGGCCTGAAGCACAGGCGAAAGAGGCGCGTTGGAAGACTGACGAGCGAGGCGGCCCGTGCCTGCAAAACATACGCTCGCCGCTGCAACGACAGCGGCGGCGGCCCAGATTCGATATGCGCTACGGAAGAGTTTCATGCGCAAAGTAAAGTCCTACAGTGTAAGACAGGTGCGGCTAAATCCCAAGCGCGCCGCCGAACAGCGTTTCTGAAGCGAATCCTGAAGCAAAAACGTTAGATGCTCGATGCAGACGTGGCGAGTACAGCGGCAGCGATTATTTTTTCGAGCCTAATGCTGAGGAGGCTGGTTTGGCGCTGGGCTCGCCGGTTTCACAAACAGCGATGGCTCCAGCGTAGGGTTGATGTGAATCTCCTGCACGGTGGAATCGGAGTACTTCGAACCATCGCGATAGATCACGGACTGGAACGGGAACTGGCGGCCTTCGACGGCGCGGAAATCGCTCCAACGCTGGTCGCTCTGCTCCGGGCCTTGCGCGCCGCCCGAGGTGTATTTGGCTTCCACCAAAAGGTGCGTTGCTGAATCGAAGTACAGTTTCACTGTACCGAAAGATGCGAGCCAGTTGACCGCGTCAGCTTGTTTGCCGTCGGCGGTATTTTCCTGGCCGACGTACTGGGCTTTGGCCGTACCGGCCAGAGCCTGTTGATAAAGGCCCCAGCCGCCGAAGAGGTCGAGGCCGCGCTGAAATTCGCCGAGCGCTGCGCCGGAAGCGTCTCGCGTTCCCTGCGGCGTTTGCATCCATGCTGACTTGCCGTCGGAAACTTGAGACATCTGGCCCATGGGCAATGCGATTTCGGCATGAACTTTATCCGGGTAGGCAATCTGCCATTTCACCGAGAGGGCCAAGGAACCTTGCGGCCCGTAGAGATTGCCCTTCTCAGAGAATTCAAGAGTCGAAATCGAACGGAGTGAATCGCCGCCGGCGGCCTGAGCCGCGGCCATGAGAACTTGCTGGCCGTGCTGGAGGGATTCAGGAGTGGCGGCGGGCGCTTCGGAAGCAGCCTGGCGCAAATTCGCGCTGAGCAGGTCGAGCTGGTTGAACGGGATCTCCTGCCACTGAGCATCAGGGAATTCCGCTTTGACCGCCGGAAGGAACTGGCTGGCGTTGCCGACGAGAACGACATCGAGATTCTGCGAATTGAAATACTGCTGCGTCATTTGCTTTACAGCAGACTCATCCACGCTGAGGATTTTCTGTTGGTAGGTATCGTTGTAATCGGGGTTCAGTCCGTACTCTGCGACGGCGAGAATCCGGCCCGCCACCTGCGAAGCTGTTTCCGACTGAATGGGGTAAACGCCGGAGAGGTAGTCCTGCGCGAATTTCAGTTCTTCCGGTTTTATGTCGCCGGAAGACATCTGGGAAATCAGCTGGACAACGAGCTTGGTAGCTTCAGCGGTCTTCTCCGTGCGCGTGTAGGTATCAGCGACAAATTCGCCGGTGAAGCGCGCGGCTTGGAAAGAGGAATTCGCCCCGTAGGTGAGACCTTTCTTGAGGCGGACTTCGGTGTTGAGGCGGCTGTTATAACCGCCGCCAAAAATCCGGTTGGTGACGAGAAGCGGGATGTAATCCGGATTGTTGCGGCGGATTCCCAGGCCGCCAACGCGAATCTGAGTCTGAACAGCGTCGGGCTTGTCGATCACAATGAAGTGCAAGCCTTGCGTTTGCGGCGGCGCGGCGGGTTCTTCGGCTGAGAGGTCCTTTTTCGACCACGAACCGAAGTATTTTTCGGCGAGGGCAAATGCACGTTCCGGCGTGACGTCGCCGGCGAAGGCAAGCAGAGCCTCGTTCGGGGCATAGTTCGAATCGTGAAACTTGACGAGGTCATCGCGAGTCATTTTTCCGACCGTTGCCGGAGTTCCATCGGACGGCAGCCCATAGGGCGATTCGCCAAACACGGTGCGGTCGAAAACGACCGAGGCCAGATAAGACGCGTCGCTATAGTCGACGCGCAAGCCGGAAAGCGCTTGTTGTTTCTGACGGTCGAGTTCTTCTTGAGAAAAGGCCGGGTGGAGCACGGCGTCGGAAAGCAGAGTCATTCCCAGTTCCATATCGCGTGAAACAACGGTCAATCCGGCATCTGTGTCATCGTCAGATGCGGAGGCGTCAATGTGGCCGCCAACAAAATCGATCGCCTGGGCGAATTGTTGAGCGGAGCGCGTTTCGGTGCCTTGCGTGAGCATCGCGGCAGTCATGGAGGTGACGCCGGGCATACCTTGCGGATCACGAATCGTACCAGCAGACATCAGCACAAGACGTACGGCGACGGAGGGCTGGCGATGATCGGCGACGACGAAGACGCGCAATCCGTTGGGCAGTGTGCGTGTTTCGGCATGAGGGAAGTGGAACGGTCGCGGCGGCTGCGCGGGGGGCATTTGAGAAGCCAGCTTCACGCCCGGAGGAACAACGCCGGTTCCGTGCGCATTTTGGTCGGTTGAGGTTTGTGTGGACTGCTGCGCAGTCTGCTCGGATTGCGTTTGGGACTGCGCTACGGCCGGCGCGACGAAAAATAGAGCGGCAAGGGTCAGCGTTGCGAGCTTGCCAGTTCGGCTGGCGACGATGCGCCGGGGATGCGAGGCTGTGCCGGTCATTTTGAACTCCCGCTGCCTGATTGAGCTTGCGCTTGCGGCAAGTAGAAGAGCACGGTTTCGTGCTGCTTGACGAAATATTCATCGGCGGCATGCTGGATGGCTGCCGCGGTTACGGCTTCGTATTGCAGGAGGCTCGTGTTGACGAGTTCAGGATTTTTGCCGATGACGGCGGCCTCGCCGAGGGCAGTAGCCCTTTGTTCGTCGGTTTCGCGTCCAAGAATGGCATCAGAGATTTCCTGATTCTTGGCTTTCTCCAGTTCGCGGGTGGAAACAGGCTGTGCTTTGATGCCAGCCAGAACAGAATCAAGAGCCTTCTCACCATCGTCCGCGGTTTTGCCCTGATTCATAATGGAAATCACCCAAAAGAGGTTCGGGTCTTCAGTGAAGTTTCCAAAGCCAGCAGCCTCGACTGCGATCTGTTCTTTATAAACGAGCGTTTGATACAACAGACTGCTCTCGCCACCGGCGAGGATATTCGACGCCAAGTCCAAGGGATACGAATCCGGGGAGAAGCGCGCAGGCATCTTGTACCCTTCGATCACCGCGGGAAGTGGAACGCCGGGATACGATTTTGTGACTGAACGCTCCGCGGTTTGCGGAGGTTCTTTCACGGTGACGCGCGGGATCGGCTGCGGCGAGTGCGGAATTCCGCCGAAATATTTTTGAGCCCAGGTGACGGCCTGCACGGGATCAATATCGCCGGCGATCACGAGCGTGGCGTTATTCGGCCGGTAGTATATGTCGTGGAAGGCGCGGACCTCCTCGACTGTAGCTTTATCGAGGTCCGCCATGCTGCCGATGGTGGTGTGATGATAGGGGTGAACGGTAAACGCAGCGGCGTAGAGATCTTCTTGGGCGCGGCCGTAGGGCGAATTGTCCACGCGGAGGCGGCGCTCCTCTTTTACAACTTCGCGCTCTGAAGTGAAATTTGCTTCGTTCACGTTCAGGCTGCCCATGCGGTCGGCTTCAAGCCACAGAACGCGGTCCAAATAATTACTTGGAAATGTCTCAAAGAAAACGGTGACGTCGTCATTCGTATAGGCATTGTAGAAACCGCCCATGGCTTCAATAATGCGGCCATGCTCGTCAGGGCCGACGTGCGCGGAACCTTTGAACATTAGATGCTCGAAAAGATGGGCGAAGCCGGTGTGGCCGGGCTTCTCGTCCTTTGAGCCGACGTGATACCAGACTTGAAGGTTGACGACGGGAACGTGGTGGTCTTCCGCCATCACGATTTGTAGTCCGTTCGGCAGGGTGCGCGTTTGAATCACAACGCGCGGTGGCCGCGCGCCGGACTCTGCAATCGGGCGCTGGCGGGCAGGCGGGACGGGCTTCTTTTGCGCAAATGCGGGGGACGCAAGAATGAGTACGGCGACTCCGGCAGCAACGAGCGTGTTCACTGGCCGAATTGATTTCATTTGAGCTTTCCTCCGCGGGCGGGCTCAGGCGCGTCAAACGTCCTCGATGGTCAACCATCGTAAGATGGCCGCGATTTTGATGTCAAATCGACAGATGAGGATGCACCGGTGTTGCACATAAGGCAAACCTGAGGAGATTAAGAATCACGGCTGATAGCGGAAGAGCGATAATTGGATATTCCCTCAGAAGAAACAGGAGCAAATCATGCGAGGAATCATCGGTCTGCTAATGGCAGTCATTATCCTGGCATTCGGCTACTGGTTCTATAAGTCGCAGCTGACGAAGACTGAGGCTTCAGAACGCGTTGTCTCGGCGGTCGGAGTGAAGACTGATCTGCTCTCGTTTGCGAACGCGGAGCGCATTTATCAGGCGACTCACGGCACATACGCTACGGTAGACGAGCTCTACACAAGCGGTACATTGAAAACGCAAAGGCCGCCGCGCGACGGATATACATATTCGTCGGGAAGCTCTTCGGAAGGATTCAGCATTATCGCGCGCTGCCAGCTTCATTCGAAGGTTCCCTGCCCGAGCTATTCGATCGACCAAAACATGCAGATCGAGCAATTGCCTTAGCCTTCGGGGAACATCCGCAGGACTTCCCGCGTATCTACTCTTGCAATCAGCAAGCTGAAAAGTGATGCACGCGCGGAACGCGCGCGGCGAGAGGAGAAACAAAATGTCTGACAACGTGGTAGGTCTTGCAGCGGTAGTTTTGGCGCTTGGATTTCCATTTGCGGCGGTATGGGCCTGGGCATGGCAGCGCGACCGAAAGATGCAGGGAGAAGTGCGGCTGGCGGCGCTAGCGCGCGGGATGAATGTTTCGCTGGAACCGGAACTGGGACAGCCGGCGGTGTCGCGCCGGGCCGGCATTCTGCTCGTGGCCGGGGCTCTGGGCTATGTCCTAATGATGGGCTTGCTGACGCGATGGGAGCCGGATGCGGCGGAAGCTTTAGTGCTGGGCATTATTCCTTTCGCGATCGGCGTCGGCTTTTTCATCGATGCGTATCTTATCCGGCGTGACCTCGCGCGACGTGCGAGTTGATACAAGCACCGCGGGTGCGAGCCCGGCGGAATGACTAAGGCTGCGGTTGCTGCACGGGCACTCTGTTGCCACAGTAGCCGCAGTTGACCCAGCCCGGCTCGAGGCTTCTGCCGCACTGAGGGCAGCTCGGCCGCAGGCTCGTGCCACAGTGCGGGCAGAAGGCAAACTTCGAGACGACCACATTGTGGCATTTCGGGCATTCGGCAGGCAGCGGGTCGCGCAAGATGAAGTAGAGAATCACTCCGATCAAGTAGGGGACGAAGATCGCCAGTAGGGTCCACACCACGTAGTGCATTCCGCGCCGCTTCGCATCACCGTAGATGTATCCCCAAAGCAGGATGAGAGGCATTGGGATTAGCGGGATGAGGAAATTAAAAGCGAGCTGTCCTGCGAGCGGCCAAGATCCAATGTCTCCAGGCTCTCTGTTTAGAGGAATCAAGAAGTGAATGAGAATGACAAAGCCGACGTAGACAACGACGGCAATAATCTTGGTTGTGTTTGGAACTACGCGAAGCTCTTTGCGGAGGCTCATGCGAATCTCCTTTGACGGCTGCGGCGCATGGCGAGCAGAATCGCCGCTGCGGCGCCCGCCATCCAGCAAAACGCCGTGAAGATCACAAAATTCTTCCAGCCTTGCTCAAATCCAAAACCGAGCAGACTTTCCCATCCGTGAGCAAAAAGCTGAGCCAGCGGCCAACTGACGGCTACAAACGCCCAGGAGAAGACCAGAATCAAGACCATCATTCGGCGCTCGGTGCGGCGGCTTGATTCCTCCGCAAGGCGCGTCTGGGCCAGCAAAATGGTTCGCGAAACAAGAGCTGCGGGAGCCTGCGGCGTCGGAAGGCGCCGCAGATTTGCGCCGACCTGTTGCCAGCGATTCAGGCTTGCGGCGCATTCGGGACAAACGCCGATGTGCGCGGCCACTCGCTGTTCATCGGAGGCATCGAGAACTCCGGCAGCAGCCAATGACAGAAGTTCGCGAAGCTGGTCGTGCTCGTTAGCGGTTTTCTTACTGTCCATCCTGCTGTTCATTGCCACTCCGTTCGGGAGAAACGCGCGTCGAGCGTTCCCCGCAGATTTTCAAGGCCTCTGCGCAAACGGCTCTTCACTGTCGATAGCGGAGCGTTGAGCACTTCGGCGATTTCTTCCAGCTTCATCTCTTCTTCGAAACGCAGCGCCAGCACTTCACGATACAAAACGGGCAATTCATCCATCGCGGCGGCCACAAAGCTCGCGCGTTCGTGCGCGATCATAGTGTCGACTGGCGGGGGATTCGAAGCCCGGAGGGCGGCTGGCGTG
>DATFQU010000076.1:0-5886 GCA_035264005.1 Candidatus Acidiferrales bacterium | reverse complement strand
CATGCGAATCATACGCAGCGCGGGAATTTCGTCGAGGGCGCCGCGCTGATAGGCGCTGAGCGTGGCTTCGAGGGCGGCGATGGTCAGCTTATCGACGCGGAGCGCGCGAAAGAGCGGATTGCGGCGGACGCGTTCGACGAGTTTTTGTTTGCCGGCGATGATGCCCGCCTGTGGGCCGCCGAGCAGTTTGTCTCCGCTGAACGTGACGAGATCGACTCCTGCGGCGAAACTCGCGCGGACGACAGGCTCGCCCGCGTCTGCGTTTGCGAGGTCGGTCAGACATCCCGAGCCGAGGTCTTCAAAAACGGGAATGCGTTTCTTGCGGCCGAGCGCGGGCAGCTCTTCGAGTTCAGGACGCTTGGTGAATCCGACGATTTTGAAATTCGACGGATGCACGCGGAGAAGCAGGCGCGTTTCTTTGCTGATCGCGCGCTCGTAATCGGCGATGCGCGTGCGATTGGTGGTACCGACCTCGCGGAGGCGCGCGCCACTGGCAGCCATGATTTCCGGGATGCGAAAACCGTCGCCGATTTCGATGAGTTCGCCGCGCGAGACGATCACTTCGGCGCCGTAAGCGAAAGTATTCAGAACAAGAAAAACTGCTGCGGCATTGTTGTTCACGACGATAGCGGCTTCGGCTCCCGTGAGTTCGGCGAGCAAGCGACTGGTATGCGCATCGCGCTTGCCGCGTTCGCCGGCGGAAACGTCGTATTCTAAGTTGGAGTATCGAGTGGCAGTGGACGCGATGCGTTCGGCGGCGAGTTTGCTGAGTGGTGCGCGACCGAGATTCGTGTGGAGCACGACGCCGGTTGCGTTGATGAGCGGGCGCAAGGATGGAGCGATTTTTTCTTCGATCGCCCGCACGATTGCGGCGTGGATTTCTGAGGGAGTAAACGCTGACGGCGATATGCCGTTCGTTGCGTTGGCGCGCAGGTCGGCCAAGACTTCGCGAACGGTGGCCGCAGTCATGCTTCTTCCAGCGGCTTGAATCAACCCTGTCATTTCTGGCGCATTCAAGATTTCGTCAACGGATGGAATCTGGCGCAAGAGCGCGGTTTGCTCTTTTGGTACGACGGGCTTTGTTCGCGAAACAGTGGCCACGGTGCTGCTATTTCAGCATACGCACTGAGTGCACGCAACTTTGGGCGGCGATGGTGCGCGAATACTCTTCCGACACTCATTTTTGACGGCATCGTTGACCCGAAATTTGTCGCCCCGTACCATAATTGGGACGCCCCTTTCTCTTTCCGCGATAGCGGAGACTATGCCGACAATCGACGAAGATCTTTCACAGATCGAAAAAGATATTCGCACTCTGAAAATCGAATACGAGCAGTACTTCGGCGGCGGACGCAAGCGGCCACCGGCGGATACGCAGTGGCGCGTCGAGGTGCTGATGAAGCGCTATGGCGACCGCGGCGGGGAAATGAATTATGCACAGCGGTTCCGCTATACGAATCTTTCGCAGACGTTCGCGAAGTACTGCGAGATTTGGCGCAAGAAGCTAAAAGAACGCGAGGAGGGTACGCACCGCCATTTTGGCGCTGCGGCGAAAGCGATCGAGGCGGAGCGTGCGAAGGCCGCGGCGGCAGCCGCACCTCCGGCGGCGAACGACGGCGCTTTTGCGATGAACTTTTCGGATCCAGAACGGGAAAGCGAGAAGATTGACCAGCTGTATCGCAAGCTGGTCGAAGCACGGAGCAAGGCGGGCGAAAAGGGCGGTACACCGAGTTTTGAGGAATTCAGCAAGTTCGTGCGCGAGAAGACAAAGCAGCTCAAGTCCAAAAAGCCCGCGTCGCAAGTCGAATACACAGTCAGCATGGAAGGCGGGCGCGTGAAACTCAAGGCGCGCGTCAGCGCATAACCGGGCCGGGACAACCTCTCCGGTCGCGGATCACGAATCGAATAAAGAAGTAAAGACCTGACCGTGCCGGCGCGCAACGGATATTAGTCGGACAACTGACGCGCTTTCTTCTGTTTGTTTCTTTTCCTTTTCCATTGCGACGCGAGCGCATACACTAGAATGCCTTTTTTACTGCGGAGGTGGCTGTGGCGGTGGAACGCGCGCTCATCAGTGTGTACGACAAGACGGGACTCGCAGAATTTGCGGGACGGCTGGCGAAGGTGGGAGTCGAAATTGTGTCCACGGGCGGAACGGCGCGATTCTTGCGCGATGCGGGCATCACGGTTCGCGACGTTGCCGAACTTACGGGCTCGCCCGAGATGCTTGGCGGGCGCGTGAAGACGCTGCATCCCAAAGTGCATGGCGGAATTCTTTTCCGGCGCGGAAACGCGGATGATCGCAAGCAGACGGCGGCGCATGGAATCGCGCCGATCGATATGGTGGTGGTGAATCTTTATCCGTTTTCTGCGACAGCGAGCAAGGCTGGCGTGACCGCGGAAGAATTGATCGAGAATATTGATATTGGGGGGCCAACGATGGTGCGTTCGGCGGCGAAGAATTTCGCGAGCGTCGCGGTAGTGACAGATCCGGCGGATTATCCTTCGCTGCTTGAGCAGCTTGAATCGGCGCGCGAAATTCATCTGGCGACACGGCTCGATCTGGCGCGAAAGGCATTTGCGCTTACGGCGCGTTACGATGGATTGATCGCCACACAGCTTGAACGTCTTTCCGCTGATAAGTACTTGGAGATTGCGCCGACAAGCGAAACGCTGCCGCTGCGTTTGTACTTCGACTTTGAGCGGCAGCAAACGATGCGATATGGCGAGAATCCGCATCAGCAGGCGGCGTTGTACGTTCCTGCGGGGCGTCCGCATGCGGGATTTGCGGCAGCGCGGCAGCTTCAGGGCAAAGAGCTTTCGTACAACAATCTTGTAGACCTTGATGCTGCGTGGTCACTGGCGTGCGAATTTGCGTCGCCCGCGGTAGCGATCATCAAGCATAACAATCCGTGCGGAGCAGCGGAAAATGCGTCGCTTGCGGAAGCGTATCGTCAGGCGCTCGCGTGCGATCCAGTTTCGGCGTTCGGCGGAGTGATCGCGCTAAATCGCACTGTCGATGAGGCGACGTCTGCGGAACTGGAAAAGCTGTTTGTCGAATGCATTGCGGCTCCCGGGTATGAAAAATCCGCGTTGGATAAATTTTCGGCGAAGAAGAACTTGCGCTTGCTCGAAATGCCTGCGGCAGCGGCGTCGGAGGATTTGGAACTCAAGCGGATCAGCGGCGCGATGCTGGTGCAGGAGCCGGATCATCGGTCCGTCGCGGAATCAGAGTGGCAGACGGTAACCGATCGGCAGCCCACGGAGGCGGAGCGGCGTGCGATGCGTTTCGCGTGGATCGTTTGCAAGCACGTGAAGTCGAACGCGATTGTTTTTGCGCGGGAAGGGCAGGCGCTGGGAATTGGTGCAGGACAGATGTCGCGGGTTGACTCCGTGAAAATCGCGGTAATGAAGGCGCAGACGCCGCTCGCCGGTAGCGTGGTGGCTTCGGACGCGTTTTTTCCGTTTCCTGACGGCGTGGAAGAGGCGGCGAAAGCCGGAGCTGCGGCAGTTATTCAGCCGGGAGGCTCGGTGCGCGATAATGAGGTGATTGCGACGGCCAATCGCCTCGGACTCGCGATGGTTTTCACCGGCGTGCGCCATTTTCGCCACTAGCCCTTCATTACTAGGCCTTTTGCCTCTATCCCTCGGCGCACCTGCGCGCATCCAACGATTGAGTTAAGCGCAATCGCAGGCGAGGAACGCTTTGACGGGCCTCGCGGCCTGTACAATAATGAAGTGTGGCCGGGGAGAGGGCATGAGGATCCATTTTACAGGAGTCATCGCAGGAATCGCGATATGCGCCGGAGTGGCCGCAGCACAGAATGTTCCGCGGCCGTCCGCTTCGGCCACTGTTCCATCTGGTTCTTCGCAGTATTCACAAGACGATCAGGCGAAACGCGGTGAAGCGTATTCCGACTATATGTTAGGCGCTTTGGCTGAGCGGCAATACGAATCCTCCGGCAAGGCGGAAGATGCCGATCAGGCCATCGACTACTACAAGAAAGCGCTTGCGCTGGACACGGATCCGGCCATAACGGCGCGCATGGCTGAGGTTTATGCGGAGTCGCAGCGCCTTACCGAGGCCATTCGCCTGGCAAATTCCGCGTTGCAGCAGGATCCGGACAACCTAGCGGCGCATCGCTTGTTGGCGCGCATTTACGTTCACCAGCTTGCCGACGCCACTGATAATGATACGCAAAAGGAAACGATTGCTTCCGCGGTGATGCAATTGCAAGCGGTACAGCGGCTGGATCCGACCGACATCGAGTCGCAACTGTGGCTGGCGCGGCTTTACGGATTTCAGAATCAGCCGCAGCGCGCGGAAGAGCAGTTGCGGGGCATACTGAGCCATTCGCCGGATAATGAAAGCGCACTCGAACAGTTGAGCCAGCTTTACCTTGAGGAAGGCCGGCCGCAGGATGCGATCGCTTTGCTTCATGATGCCGCCAGCGCGACGGACAATCCAGCGCTGTACGATCTGCTCGGCAACGCGTATTCCAAAACGAACGATAACGCGAAGGCGCAGGCCGCGTTTGCGCGCGCAGTGGCTCTGGACCCGGAAGAGGCGAACCATCGCCGCGGCCTGGCGAACGCAATGCTTGCAAATAGCGACTATCAAGGCGCGCTGGAACAGTTCCAGAAGCTTTCGCAAATGGAACCGGAAAACGCGCAGGACTATTTGCACATTTCACAAATCTACCGGCACATGAACCAGTTGGATAAATCGGAAGCTGCGCTCATGCAGGTGAAGAAGTACGCGCCGGGGGACTTAGAAGTTCTTTATAACGAAGCGCTTCTTTATGAAGCGCAGGCGCGTTACAAGGATGCGATTGAAGTGCTTTCCGACGCCATCGCCGGAGTGAAGGCACAGCACGATGCGGGGCAGCCTGCTCCCAGCGCACTTTTGATTCTTTACGAACAGCTGGGGATGGCGCATCGCAGCGCCGGAGATTACGCTTCTGCTGAGCGCACATTCGAAGAGATGGAGCAGCTCGGTCCGAACAGTAAGAAGCAAGGCGAGCTGCTGCTGATTGACACGTACCGCGCGAGCGGGGACATCCAGCACGCTTTGGCTGAGGCGCAAAAGGCTCGCGCCGCGGATGCAAACGATACGCATCTGGCGGTCGAGTACGCGATGCTGCTAGGCGATAACGGCCAAGTGGACGAAGCCACCAAGGTGCTGCGCGGGATCAACAGCAATGGCCGGCCAAACAGGGAAACTTACATCGAGTTAGCCCAAGTGGAAGACCGGGGCAAACGTTATTCCGATGCGGAGCGGGACGCGAATTCCGCGCTCGATCTTTCTCACGATTCAATGGACAAGGAAGGCGCGTGGTTCTTGCTCGGCTCGATTTACAACGATCAGAAACACTACGACCAAGCAGAGGATATGTTCCGCAAATCGCTGGCCGTGAAACCGCACGATGCCGAAGTCTTAAACGATTACGGCTACATGCTTGTGGACCGCGGCGTACGGCTGGATGAAGCAATTTCCATGATTCACAGCGCCGTCACGCAAGACCCAACGAACGGCGCTTATCTCGACAGTCTGGGATGGGCGTACTTCAAACAGGGCGATCTTCCGGAGGCTCAACAATATTTGCAACAGGCGATCTCTCACGATTCGAGCGATCCTACGATCTTGAGCCACTTGGGAGATGTCTACGCGAAGATGGGACAGTCCGACCGCGCGGAGCAAACGTGGGAGCGCGCGTTGACTTACTGGCAAAAAGCCTTACCTGCTGACTACGAGCCAGCCAAAGTGAATGAGCTGCAGAATAAGCTGAAAAATCTGAAGCATCGCGTCGCGCAACGCACTCCGAGCGGCGACAGCCCTTACTAACCGCGACGCATGAGCAAAACCGTTCGCCTTCCGGCGTTCGC
>DATFQU010000075.1:0-5810 GCA_035264005.1 Candidatus Acidiferrales bacterium | reverse complement strand
TCGGCATGAGCGGGAAGGGCAGAGGCGAGAGTGAAAGCCGCCAAAGCTGCGATTCCACAAAACGCTAGAGAAAAACGGCGCATAGAAAACTCCTCCTAAAATGTGGGACTTGGCCGCGTCCGATTGAATGTACGCAGCTTAACACTAAAAAGTTCCCGTGGGGTTGGACGGTGTGCAAGGGCGGGCGTTAGCAGGTGATGCGAGGCGGAGCGATGCTGAAAAGCCGCAGAACTTCGCGAAGAGCGCGAAGCTCTGCGCTACAAAAGCGAAATGCAGATTCCTCGCCGGATGCTCGTCGCATCCGCTCGGAATGACAGTAATGATTTGGGGGCGGCGAAGGCCCGGCCGGCGGGACGACGGCGGAAAGCGTCGGCACGCGGCGACGGGCCGATGAAACCGATCGGCCCCTACAACGACAATACGTCCACGCTCAAAGAACGAGCGTGGGGTAGCCGAAAAAGCAGATCCCTCACCGCCATCGCGCAACGGCGGCACGCTGGGTTCGGGATGACAACGTAAACAAAAACCCACCCTTCGCAGAGGCGGCGAAGGATGGGGCACCCGGCAAGAAAGCCGCAGGACTTCGTAAGAGGCACGAAGCTCTGCGCTACAAAAGCAAAAGGCAAAAGGCAGTTTCCTCACACGGCGCCGTTTACCATGCGCTGCTGTCGCAGTAGGCCGGTTGGCCGGTTCGGAATGACAGGGAGAGGGCGGAGCGATCTCCGGGTCGGCAGGCTGCCCGGAATGAGTCCTCTAAGTGTGAGCGACAGGCGGGCTAGCGGGGGACGTTAGCGGGCGGCGGGCGCGGCTAACGGGCGGAGGCGGCGCGGGTGGTTGGTTTGGGGCGGAGGGCGGCGAGGAATTTTTCGAGCGGGAGGGTATTCAAAACGTCGCGGGCTTCGAGCCAGCCGCGACGGGCGGTTTCTACGCCGTATTTCATGACACGAAGCTGTACGGTGGCGTGAGCGTCGGTGGAGATGACGACTTTGACGCCGCGCTGTTTGGCGAGGCGGAGATGCGCGTCGCGGAGATCGAGGCGATCAGGGTAGGCGTTGCATTCGACGGCGACGCTGTGTTTACGGCAGGCGTCGAGGACTTTTTCCATGTCGTAATCGAAGGGGTCGCGGCGGAGAAGGAGGCGGCCCGTAGGATGGGCGAGAATTTGAGTGTAGGGATTTTCGATGGCGGCGAGGATGCGGTCGGTCATCGCGGATTTGTCGAGGTTCATGTAGGAGTGAATGGAAGTGACGACGACGTCGAGCTGGGCGAGGACTTCGTCGCTCATGTCGAGGCTGCCATTTTTGAGGATGTCGACTTCGCTGCTGGCGAGCAGGCGAATGCCGCCGACGGATTTTTCGGCTTCGCGGATTTTTTTGATTTGCTGCATGGTGCGGCGCTCGTCGAGACCGTTGGCGACGGTGACGGCTTTGGAGTGGTCGGTGAGGGCGATGTATTCGTAGCCGAGTTCGCGGGCGGCTTCGGCCATTTGCTCGATGGAGTGCTTTCCGTCGGAGGCGGTGGTGTGCATCTGGAGGTCGCCGCGAATGTCGGCGAGAGTGATGAGCTTGGGGAGTTTTTCGTTTTCGGCGGCTTCGATTTCACCGGTCATTTCGCGGAGTTCGGGTTCGATGTAGGGGAGCTTCAGCTTTGAGTAGATTTCTTCTTCGGTGCGGGAGGCGACGATTTTGCCGCCTTTGAGCGTGGTGAGAGCGTATTCGTTGAGTGTATAACCCATGGAGTTGGCGCGGCCGCGCAGAACGACGTTGTGTTCCTTGGAGCCAGTGAAATAGAGGAGAGCGGCACCGTAGCTTTCAGCGGGGATGACGCGCACGTCGACTTGCATGCCGTTGGGCAGGAGGAAGCTGACTTTGTTTTCGCCGTGGGCGAGGACTTGTTCAATGGGCGGGAACTTCAAGATGTGCTCGCAGATGGCGTCGATTTTCTTTTGCGATGATTTGCCCGTGGGGACGACGATGAAGTCGAGATCGCCGATGGTTTCTTTGCCGCGGCGGAGCGAGCCGGCGGGAGTGATCAGATCGATTTGATTGCCGAGCTGTTGGATGTATTCGGCGACCTGCTCGGCGGTTTTTTCAGCGGCGTTGATGCGGAAGCGACCGGTGGAGCGCTGGAAAAATTCGACGGCTTTAAGGATATTTTCTTCGGTTTTTTCGCCGAAGCCGGGAACGTCGCGGAGTTTTTGTTCGCGGGCGAGTTTGGCGACGGCTTCGACGGTGCCGGCTTTGAACTCTTTCCAAAGGAAGGCGGCTTTTTTGGGTCCGAGGCCCTGAAGGGAGAGAACTTCGAGCATCGTCGCGGGATATTTTTTCAGGAGCTTTTTGCGCAGAGCGTAGTCGCCGGTTTGGAGGATTTCGTCGATGTGTTCGGCCATGTTGTCGCCGATACCGGGGAGTTCGGTGAGTTTCTTGCGGTCTTTCGCGAGGTCTTCGACACGTTCGTGGAGGCTGTAGATCAGCTCGGCGGCTTTTTCGTAGCTGCGGTAGCGTCCGATGATGGCGCCGTCGATTTCGAGAAGCTGAGCGGTTTCGTGGAGGATGCGAGCGATTTCACGGTTTTCCATGGAGGGGATTATAGAGGGAAAGTTAGAGAAATGTGGAGGTGAAGTGAAAGCGGTTCGGGTCTCAGTGAAAAGCGATCTCGACGTTGACGGTGTTTGTGGATGGATCTGCGTGGAAACTGGACTGCGGATAATTCACGTGCGCGCCACTGCGATAGACCTCGGTTAGGGCCTGTTTCAAGAACTGCGTCAGATAGGTTCCATCGTAGACATTGCCGGAGCGAAGCTTCCATGCTTTGAGAAGCTGTCGCGAAGTCTTGTCGGGAAGGCCGGTGACAGTGATGGCGCCCATGTGAAATTGATGCCCTTCGTCAACTGAGAATTGGTAGGTGACATGGCGTGTGGCGTCATCCAGGGTTCGCTGCGATGAAATGGCAAGCTGCAGATAGCCTTGCTTCAAGTATGCGTTATTGACCGCCTGCATTCCCTCGCCGAACTTCTGCATGTTGGCAACGCCCTCGAGGTGCATGCCGAGCAACTTGTCCAGCGCATCGGCGGAAAATGCGCGGCTGCCGATCCAGTCATCACCTTTCCACATGTAGGAAAGACCTTCCACAACAGGAACAATGACGGAAATGTCCTGAGAAGGCGCGTTTGCACTCGCAGTCAGTACTTGCGGCTGAGCTGCGTCGAAATGGGCGCGCAAATAGCCAAGCTGGCTATAAAGCGGAACGAGCGTTGTGGACACAAAAGTGTTGACCTCAGTTGCTGTGTAGTCTTGACCCAAGAGCGGCTTGACCGCCTTTTCTAGTTGGCTTTCCGCAAGCGCGCTGGCTCCTGGGAAATGAATCTCGCGAATCGGCAGAGCAACGGCGGAGACACTAAAGATAACTGCGGTTATTGGCTGGCCCACTCCGCCCGAGAACGGCATCAAGCGGACGTCGCCAGGGACACCCTTCTGTTTCAGCATTGCTGTTAAGGAATCATTTATAGCTTTTAGCATCTGGCCGCTCTGAGGTACCGAGCCACTGTAGAGAGGAACGTCGCGTGTGAGTTGGGCACCTAATTCGGCAGGCGTGAACCATACGAAATTATCAAAGCGGCAAGAAACCAACTCGGGCGTTTCGACGACTTCGAACTGCAGATCCATTTGGTTGTCCCGCGTTCGATAGTGAAAGGTTACGTTCTGAAAGACGCCATATTGTGCGAGGCGATCTGCGGCGGCGTTGATCTCTTGCAGGGTCACAGTTTGACCAGGAGAAAGTTTGCTTACTGCGATAACTTGGGGTTCATTGAACTGGCGCAGGCCGGTTACGGAGATTTTCATCAGCTGAAAGCCGGAGGGAGAGGGGGTCTGTGCAATGGCAGAAGAGACGAAAAGCAAAACCAGAAAGAAAGCAGAGAAAAAGGAGTAAAGCTTTCGCGAGACGATTTTCACGACGCCATTATACGGGCAGGCACTACAAAGGGAAGTACCTTCCAACGCGGAGTTTTACAACAAGTATATTTCTTGCCCACACGAGTGAAACTTTTCAGATGGTGGGGCGTAGCATAGAATATGCGGGGGCGAGGGCGGTTGCCCCTGTTAGCGTCTCGACCGCCACAAAATTTCAATTCAGGGAGAATGCAGATGAAGAGACACCGCGCATTTACGGGCCTGCGGTACGTAGCAGCGTTGTTCTTGGTTCTTGGAGTTGTTTCGTCTGTGTCGCTGGCCGCGCCGAAGGCAGCGGTGGTTGGTGACTGGAACGGGGTTCTCGACGAAGGCGCGTCAGGCAAACTCCATCTTGTAGTGCATGTGACGCAGAAGGACGACGGGAGCCTGACCGGTACGCTGGATAGCTTGGACCAGAACGCCAACGGAATTCTGATCACGACGATTACCTATAAGAACAGCACGCTGCACTTCGAGTGCTCGTCGGTTGGCGGAAGTTACGATGGAAAAATGAACAAAGACAGCTCTGGGATTGAGGGGAAATGGTCGCAAGGCGGAGGATCGGCACCGCTCAATTTTACGCGGAGCAAGTAGGGCCAGTTCAACGACGCGAAGGTCACTGCTTGACGACGTTGGCGGCTTGGTCGCCTTTGGGGCCTTGGACGATGTCGAATTCGACACGGTCACCTTCGCGGAGAGTTTTGAATTTGTCGCCGAGGATGCCGGTGTGATGGACGAAAACGTCGGGGCCGTCGTCGTCGCGGCCGATAAAGCCGAAGCCCTTGGCGTTGTTGAACCATTTTACGGTGCCGTACATGGGGGAAGTTTATAGTCGAAAGTTGAGAGTCGAAAGAAGAGAAAAATCGAGCGGCTGGTGGCGCTTCGACTCCGCTCAGGACAAGCAAGTGGCTGGTGAACGGAACTACATCGCGCCAGAAGGCGGCGCGAAGAGGAGTAGTTCTTGAGAGGCAAGAAACCCACGCTCCAAAGCCGAGCGTGGGGCACCGGCGAAGGCAAAAGCCGAGGCGAGATTCTTCGGCGAAAGGCACGCCTCAAAATGACAGACCAGAAAGCAAAACCTGAATCCCACCCTTCGCGACTTTTTTCAACTTGCGCTGCAGGAGCAGCGCGGGCGCGAAGGATGGGGCACCCGCAAAGGCAAAAGCCGAGGCGAGGTTGCCTGCGGCAGGCAGGCTTCCACTTCGCAAAAGCCGCTCACTTCGCTTGGTGCACTCACGCAAGCAGAATGACACCCTAAACACGAAGCAAGGAGGCAAAAACCCACGCTCGCAAGACGAGCGTGGGGCACCCGAAAAGGCAAAAGCCACGGATCTAGCGGCGGGTCTTTTTGTGGCGGCTAGGGGAATGGGCTGACTTTTTTCGAGGGCGTGAAGGGTGTGAGGGTTGGAGCTTCGGCTGTGAGTTGGGCGCGCAGAAGCGGAGATAGTAGAGAATGCCGGCGATGGACTTTGCGTCGCGGAGTTTTCCGTCGCGGATCCAGTCTTCGATTTCGCGCGGAGAGAAGGCGCGAGCGGTGATGCGTTCGTCCTCTTCGGGATGCGCGGTGCCGGCGCGAAGATTGCGCGCGACGTAAACGACCATGCGTTCGCTGACGAATCCGGGAGTGGGGAAGACGTCGAGAATTTTCTGCCAACTGCCGGCTGAGTAGCCGGTCTCTTCGAGGAGTTCGCGTTTCGCGCCCGGGAGCGGATTTTCGCCTGGCTCCATGCGGCCCGCGACAAGTTCCCACAAATATCCGCCGACGGAATGGCGGTACTGACAAATGAGGAGCATGCGGCCGTCGTCGAAGACGGGAAGGACGACGACGGAGCCGTTGTGCACGACGAATTCGCGCGTGGT
>DATFQU010000074.1:0-6157 GCA_035264005.1 Candidatus Acidiferrales bacterium | reverse complement strand
CTTTAGCTTCTGGGGAGTGCTCCTCGCAGCGCCTATCCTGGCGGTTGTCTGCGCCTACCGCGCTCACTTGAGGAAGAAGGTACTCGCTGGACTGCACGCGGAAAAGAAGTAGGAGGCGATTCTCTCAAACCGCCTCCCATGTCCCTGGGGTGTGAGTCCCGTTCCCGCTTGGGGGCAGGTAACGGATTCAACGTGAAGTGAAACCCGTCCCCGCGAAAAAAGTTGCGGGAGATTGCGCCACCGCGCCATACAATAAAACGTGGCAACGAGGCGATGGCTTTTTAACTCCGTCAATCCTGCCCGTGCCCCTTCATGAAGAAAAAAGACCGGCACTCTGATCAAAACCGCCCTCCTTCCCGTCCCGAGGAAATCGACGAGGCCGGGCTACTCGCGCATCTTTCTGCGGCCAGCCATCCTCAAAGCATCCGTGAAATTGCCGCCGCACTGAAGCTTCGCCATTGGGGCCGCCGCGCGCTGCCCAAGTTGCTCTCGCGTTTGAAGCGCAGCGGCGACATCGACGAAACGCACGGCCGCTTTCGCTTAACCGAACAGCGTCCCGACCGCAAATTGCCATCGGCGCATCCACCGGCTTCCGCTTCAGCGCCGGTCACGCGTGAGGCACGCCATCATCGCCAAGATCCAAACCTGATCTCGGGCCGTCTGGTGGCTCATCGCGACGGCTACGGCTTCGTCGTTCCTGACCAGCCGATTCCATCAATGGAAGGAGATCTCTTCGTCGGCTCGCAAGCCATTGGCGACGCCATGCACGGAGACCGCGTCCTCGCGCGAATTGTGCGGCGTCATCCGGATGGCCGCTTCGAAGGCCACATCGAGAAAATCACTTCGCGTGCTCATCCCACTCTCGTCGGATTGTTTCGCTATGGTCCGCAGGGCAATGTCGTCCTGCCCTACGAAACGCGCATCGCTCACGAAATCATCATCCCGCCCGGCGATGAACTCACGCCCGCCCTGCGTGAAAGACTGCGTTTAAGTTCAACCGAGCATCCGCGCGCGAGCAAACGCCTGCCCGAACTCGACGGCGCTGTCGTAGACGTGGAAATCACTCGCTATCCCCATGGAGGCGCCGCGCCAGCCGGCCGCGTTGTCGAAATCCTCGGTCGCCATGGTGAAATGGGCGTCGACGTGGAAGTCGTCATCCGCAAGCATCATCTCCCGCACATCTTCAGCGACGCCGTTCTGTCGCAAGCGCGCGCCATTCCCGAGCAAGTCCGCGCCGAAGATCTTGCCGGCCGCCGAGATTTTCGTCATCTGCCTATCGTCACCATCGACGGAGAAACCGCCAGGGACTTCGACGATGCGGTCCACGTCACGCCTCGCCCGGATGGCGTATTCGAGCTTCAAGTGCACATCGCCGACGTCGCGCATTACGTTCGACGCGGCTCCGAGCTTGACCGCGAAGCGCGCCTTCGCGGCACTTCGGTCTATTTTCCTGACCGCGCCGTTCCCATGCTGCCCGAAGAGCTATCCAATGGCATTTGCTCTCTCAATCCGCGCGTGGATCGCCTCGTGATGAGCGCGATTCTCCAACTCGACCCGCAGGGCAAGATTCTTTCAGCCGAATTCACTCCCGGCGTGATCCGCTCCGTTGAACGCATGACTTACACCAACGTGGCCAAGGTCCTCGACGGCGACGCCGAAATGACCTCGCGTTATGCCTCTCTCGCGGAATCTTTTCGCCACATGAGAACTCTTGCCCTAGCGCTCAATGCTCGCCGCGTCGCTCGTGGCTCAATCGATTTCGACTTGCCCGAGCCGATCATCGAATTCGACCCGACGGGCCGCATGGTCGGCATCGTCCGGAGCGTACGCAATATCGCGCATCGCATCATCGAGGAATTCATGCTCGCCGCCAACGAAGCCGTCGCCTCCTACCTCGAAAGCCGCGGAATTGCTTCGCTCCATCGCGTTCACGAGAAACCAGACCCCAAGAAAGTTCTCGAGTTCGAAGAGCTCGCCCGTGCGTTCGGCTACTCCTTCGGCATCGAAGATCTCTCCGAACGCCGCATCGCGGTTCGCCACGGCAGCGTCCGCCCCGCAGGCCGCGAACGCCGCAGCCGCATGCGCCCGATGCACGTCGCGCTTCCCGCCGGAGACATCGCCATTCGCCCGCAACACTACCAGCGCCTCACCGCGAAAATTGCCGGCAAGCCCGAAGAGCGCATCCTTTCCTACCTGATGCTTCGCTCGTTGAAGCAAGCCCGCTACGCGGCCGAACCTCTCGGCCATTTCGCCCTGGCCGCCGACCAATACACGCACTTCACTTCGCCGATCCGCCGCTATCCCGACCTTATCGTCCATCGCATTCTCAAATGGGCGCTGGAAAATGCCAGCGTCTCCAAAGGCTCCTATCGCGAAGCGGAACTGAAGGAAATCTCCGTCGAAACATCCGAAGCCGAGCGTCGCGCCGACGCCGCCGAGCGCGAACTGATGGACTGGAAGACCGTCCAATACATGGAAAGCCATCTCGGCGAGGAGTACGATGCCCTCATTATTTCCGTTCAGAAATTCGGCTTCTTCGTCGAGCTTTTTGAAGTTTTCGTGGAAGGCCTCGTTCCCATCGACCGACTGGAAGAAACTCTCGGCGCGCGTTTCCGCTTCCGCGAAAGCGATCATGCCATCGTGTCCGAAGCCTCACGCAACCGCAAAAGCCGAGGCGACAGCCACGAATTCCACCTGGGCGATCGTGTCCGCGTTCGCGCCGAGCGCATCGATTCCTTCCGCAATCGCGTCGAATTCAGCATGATTCGGTAGCTGTTCCATTCTGGAACAGACGATTTCCACAACTTTTTCCGTCCGTACTATTGACGCTTTCCCACCGCCCCTCTACTCTGCCGCGATGTCGTCGTTTACTTATCTTGTCGGTAAACGTGTAGAGGTTAGTTATCGCGCCGCTGACATCCACGTTTCCGTAACCGCCACTCTCTCGCGCGACTCCGGCGATCACATCCATCTCGAAGACCGTTTCACTCAGTCCGGACGCGAGAACACCCTGCGCATTGCCATTCCCTACTCCGCCCTGCTCCGCATACGTGAAGTTCTCCGCCCGTCTGAACCATCCCCAGCCGCCTAAACTCTCCCTCACCACAATTTCATTTTCGCCGCCGCCCGTGAGCCGTTAATATTTATTGCTTGCGTAATGGTCAGGAGGATCGCATGAAGCAGCGTGTCGGACTTATCGGACTCGGACTCATGGGTGCCCCCATGGGTGCGAACCTGCTCAAGGCTGGATTTCCGCTCACTGTTTGGAATCGCACCGCCGAAAAAGCCGAGAAACTCGCGACTCAGGGCGCGTCCGTCGCAAAATCTCCGCAAGAAGTCGCGTCTCATGTTGACGTCTTGCTGACCATCGTCAGTGACCCTCCGGCCCTCGAAGAGGTTCTTTGGGGCAAGCACGGAGCCTTGCCCGCTCTCAAAAAAGGCACCGTGCTCATCGATTCCAGCACAGTTTCTCCGTCGCTTGCCCGTCGCGTTTCAAAGGCTTGCGCCGATCAATCCGTCGATTTCCTCGACGCGCCCGTAACCGGCGGGACGTGGGGTGCGGAAAAGGGTGAACTAATCTTCATGGTCGGCGGAAAAAAAGAAGTCCTCGCTCGCGTCGAACCTGTTCTTCAGGCTGTCGGTAAACGCTTTTTCCTCCTTGGGCCAAACGGCGCCGGCCAAACCGTCAAACTCGCCATGAACTTGATCCTCGCTCTCGAAGTTCAGGCCCTCGCCGAAGGCCTCGAACTCGTCACCAGCTCCGGCGTGGAGCCCACAAAACTCATCGAAGTGCTGCAGTCCAGCATGGGCCGCGCTCCGGTGCTCGACGTGAAAGCTCCCGTAATCTTGAAACGAGATTTCACGCCCAGCTTTCCGCTGCGCCTGATGCACAAAGACATTCGCTTGGCCATGGAACTTGCAAAGGAAAACGGAATCGAGCTTCCCGCGGGAAAAGCAGCGCATCAGGCCTATTCCGCCGTCAAAACGGCTGCAAAGTCCGATGTGGATTACGCCGCTATCGCTTCTTATTGGAAGAAAAACTGACGACTGCATTTAGGTCGTCAGTCTGAATTTCTTTCACGGCTCCGCATTCGGCGCAAAGTACCCGAACGGCAATTCTCGCCCCGTTCGCAGCCCCGCCGCCGCGGCCAGGATCGTGGGAATCGCATTCACCGCCACAGCCGCCGTCGCAATGTCGCCGTGCGTCCCACCCGGAACCGTCAAACTAATGTTCGGCTCGCCCGCAAGCGTTACAGTATCGGCCGGATCTTTCGCTCCGACGTACATTTTCAATTCCATAAAAACTTTTTCTGCTCCACCACTCGTTCCGCGCGCGACCTGATGAACTCCCGCCACGTGCCCCGCTTGCACTTCCAGGAATTGCGTCTTCACATTCTCTGTCGCGATCACCGGCTCAATCGTTTCCGTAATCTGGTCGAGCTGAAGCCCCAGCGCGTCGCCCACCATCGCCACCGACTCCGGCAGCCCATGATGTTTGATTACCCCCGCGGCGACCCGTTCACGAAACTCCTCCGGCGTCATCCCCGCGCCGATTTTTTTCTGCAACGGCAATCTTCTCTTTGACGCATCGACAATCCGCACGCTACGCGCCGAATCGACGCGCTGCGCAACTGCGGCCAGCGTCAGCACTAGCTTGTCCATGACGAATCCCGGATTCACGCCCGTCCCCACCAGCGCCACACCCTCTTCCTTCGCCGCCTCATCGAGTTTCGCGGAAAGCTCCGGATGCTTGCGGAACGGATACGCCAGCTCCTCGCATGTCGACACGACGCAGCATCCCGCCTCAATGCACGCCAATAGCTGCGCCGCAACGTCCTTCAAATACGACGACGTGCAGTGCATCACCACGTCCACTTGTCCGTCCAGCGCTCCCTTCGCATCCGGCGAGATCGCTATTCCCCACGGCGCATCTTTCGCCTCCACCACTTCTCCCAAGTCCCGCCCTGCCTTTGCCGGATCGGAATCGATCGCGCCCACAATTTCCAGCGCGCTTTTTTCCAGCATCAGTCGCACGACGGATGCGCCAATCGGCCCCACTCCATACTGCACAACCCGAATCTTCTTTCGGCTCACAATGGCTCCTCAATTTTTCGGTTCAGTCGCGTTCTAGGCGAGCCAGTACCTTAATTCCGAATCCCTTGTGGCGCAAGCACTTCGCTGGACCGCTGCTCGGCCTCGCCCTGCAAATGGAGGCATAATGCTTGCTGACACAGTGAAAGCATCGAACTCATCCACAGTCGAAAAAAATGCCCTCTCAGGCAGCTCCTGGCTTGGCCTAGCACTGCGCGTCGGAGGCAGTGCCCTCGCCCTTCTCATCCTCTTCCATTTTCTGCCCCTCGCCGAAGTCTGGCGCACAATTCGCCGCCTGCCGCCGCATTTGTGGCTGCTGCTGGTTATCGCTTATCTATGCGCGCACCTCGTGGCGATTACGAAGTGGCGCATGATGGTCAACCTGGCTGGCGCTCGCCTTACCTTTCGCCAGGCAGTTCGCTGCTACTTCTCCGGCCTCTTCGGCACGCTTTTCTTGCCCTCAATTGTCGGCGGCGACGTCGTGCGCGCCGCGCTCGCTTTCCGCATTGGCCAGAGCAAAGCCGCCATCATCCTCGGTGGATTGACCGATCGCATCCTGGACTTCGTCGCGCTCGTCTTCCTCGCCGCCCTTGGCGCCGTTCTCATCCCCGGAACGCTCCCCGCTGAAGCACGCCGCATCTTCGTGACCGGAGGCATCGCCCTCCTCATCGTCGCGGCGCTAATCACGCCCGTCGTCCTGTGGTTCCCCGCGCGAAAAATATCCTTCGCGCTTCGTCGCCGCGCTATTCGCTTGCGCCGCGCCGCGCGCTCTATGCGCAGCAAACCGCAGTACGTCGCTATAGCTCTTTGTTTGGGATTGTTTGCTCAGGGAAGCTTCATCTGGCTGACTTCACGCGCCGCAGATGCCACAGGTTTGCATCTCTTGTTTCGCGCGTGGCTCTTCGCGTGGCCGCTCGCCAAGTTTTGCGGAGTAATTCCCATCACACAGGGCGGCATCGGAGTGCGCGAAGCGGCTCTCGTCATCCTGCTCGTTCCATTCGGCGCTCCACCTGTTGAAACCGCTGCCGTTGGACTTGCGTGGGAAGCGGTTATCATCTGTGGCGGC
>DATFQU010000073.1:0-6007 GCA_035264005.1 Candidatus Acidiferrales bacterium | reverse complement strand
TTCGATCGCTGATCCCGATTCCAGGTATTTTGCGGAATAATCGTAATACTCGCGGTGCGGAATAATCTCGCCCGGCACCGACGCTCGCGGCTCGGCGTTTCCCAGCACTGCCACTTCAATTTCGCGTCCTCGAATCGCACGCTCCACAATAATTTTGAGCGCGAAGCTCGCCGCCAGATCCATCGCCGCCGGAAGCTCCGCCGCGTTGTGCACGCACGTCATGCCGACCGAAGAGCCCAGCGTCGCCGGTTTTATAAACAGCGGGAACTTGAACTTCTTCTTGATCGCGACCAGCGTTTTCCCGCGATTCGTTTCCCATTCGTGCCGCGAAATCGCAAGAAATTCCACAATCGGAATTTTCGCCTCGTGAAACAAACGCTTCTGCACGTCCTTGTCCATCCCGACAGCCGAACCCAAAACGCCTGAGCCAACGTAAGGAACTCCCGCAAGATCCAGCAGTCCTTGCACGGTGCCATCTTCGCCAAACGTGCCGTGCAGCACCGGAAAAATCACGTCCACTTTCACGCTGGGCTGCGCGCTGCCGGGAGCAAGCGGCACCAGCGCCGAAGCGCTCGGATCCGGCGGCAGAACCACGCGCTCTCCCGTTTTCAGCAGTTCGGGCAGCAGCCTTTGCTCCGTCATTTTTTGCGCCGCCGCGCCTACCAGCCATCGGCCATCTTTCGTAATGCCGATTGGAACAGCTTCATATTTGTCTGTATCCAGCGCGCGGATCACCGATGCAGCCGAAGCCAGCGAAACTTCGTGCTCGCCTGAGCGCCCGCCGAACAAAATTCCCACACGCAATCGTCGTTTGTTTTCCATTAGAGAATTTTTTTGCCGAGGCCGGAAAGGGCCAGCTCGACTCCCAAAATCGCAGTTTTATTATGCAAATCGACCACCGGATTGATTTCCACCAGCTCGAATGAAACCAGCGAGCGGCTGTCCGCAATCATTTCCAGCGCCAGATGCGCCTCGCGATACGTAACTCCGCCGCGTACGGGCGTTCCCACTCCGGGCGCTTCCGAAGGGTCAAGAAAATCCATATCCAAACTGACGGCCACGCCGTTTGTATCGTCCGACGCGAAGCGCAGCGCCTCTGACATCACGTCGCGCATCCCGCGCTCGTCAATGTCCCGCATCGTGAAAACGTGCACCCCGGACTTTTTCACGAGTTGCCGCTCTTTCGCATCGAGGTTGCGAATTCCCACCATTGCGATATTTTGCGGCTCGACTTTCGGTTTGAACCCGCTCAACTCCGTCAATTCTGACGCGCCATAGCCCATCACCGACGCCAGCGGCATCCCGTGCACGTTGCCGGAAGGGCTGCTCTCGGGAGTGTTTACGTCTCCGTGCGCGTCCAGCCAGATCAGGCCGATGCGTTTCGACTGTTTACGGAAAAATGAAGAGACTCCCGCCACCGATCCTGCGGCGATCGAATGATCTCCGCCGAGAATCATCGGCATCATTTCTTCGGCCAGCGTTTTTTCCACGGCCTCCGCGAGGCCCTGGCACGTCTCCGCAATTTCGTTCAGGTATTTCGCGCGTTTGTCGCCATAGTGCTGCTCTTCGGGCTGCTTGACCGAAATGTTGCCGATATCTTCCACATGATAACCAAGCTGCTTCAGCCGCGTTTGCAAGCCGGCAACGCGCAGCGCGGACGGCCCCATGTCGACGCCGCGCCGGCTCTGCCCCAAGTCCATCGGCACACCGAGAATGCGTATTTTTTGCGCCATCTGTCGCTTATCCCCCAAGAAAAACCGGCAGGCGAAGCAAACTCTAAGGGTAAACCCGATAAAGCATCCGGGGAAAGGGTATGACTTCGCGGATGTGCTCCGTTCCGCAAATCCACGCCACCGTGCGTTCCAACCCCAGGCCAAATCCCGCATGCGGCACGCTTCCGTAGCGCCGCAAGTCCAGATACCACTGGAAGGATTCTTCCGGCAGATTGTTCTGCCGCAGCCGTTCGATCACCGTTTCGTAACTCGACAGGCGCTCGCCGCCTCCGATGATTTCGCCATAGCCTTCCGGCGCAATCATGTCGAAGCTGAGCGAAAGCTCCGGCCGCGCGGAGTCTGTCGCCATATAAAACGCTTTCATCGCGGCGGGATAGCGATGAATGATCACTGGCTTGTCGAAATTCTTTGAAATGATCGTCTCTTCGTCGCCGCCGAAATCATCGCCGAACTTTGCGGCATTGCCATTTTCGTTCAGCACCTTGATTGCTTCTTCGTACAGGATGCGCGGAAACGGCGGTTTGATCTTTTCAAGTTTGCTCACGTCGCGTTTGAGCATCTCGAGCTCGCGCGCGCGGTTCTTCACGCAAGCCTGCGCTATGGCACTGACGAGGCCTTCGCCCAAAACCATCATGTCTTCCAAGTGCGCGTAGGCCGCTTCCGGCTCCAGCATCCAGAATTCTGTCAGATGCCGGCGCGTCTTCGATTTTTCCGCACGGAATGTTGGCCCGAAGCAATAAACTTTTCCCAGCGCCGCAGCCGTCGCTTCCACATAGAGCTGGCCCGACTGCGTCAGGTACGCTTTTTGATCGTCAATGTAATCCACTTCGAAAAGCGTAGTCGTTCCCTCGCAGGCGGCGGGAGTGAAAATCGGGGCGTCGGTGAGCGTATAGCCTTGCGAGTCCATAAAATTTCGCGCCGCGCGTTCTGCTTCCGCGCGAATCCGCAAAATCGACGCTTGCCGCGGCGTGCGAATCCACAGATGCCGCTGGTCGAGCAGGAAATCGACGCCGTGTTCCTTTAATTGAATGGGATACGGCTGCGATTCCGGCACGCGCTGTACAATTTCCGCTGCAGTTATTTGAAGTTCAAACCCGCCCGGCGCACGAGGGTCGGCAGCAACTGTCCCGGTTACTTCCACACTCGATTCCTGCGTCAATCCCTTAACCGCGTTGAACGCGTCCGCGTGTTCCTTTAGGGAAATTACACCCTGAATGATGCCCGTTCCGTCGCGAAAAATCGGAAAGAGCAGCTTTCCGGACTCGCGCAGGTTATAAAGCCAGCCACGAATGATGACTTCTTTTCCGGCGTGCTCGCCAACGTGTTCAATCGAAACGACCGGCGTGGACACGTCTACTTTTTCCTTTCTTTTCGCATTGGCATCAGGAATTTGCGGCCGAGCGTTTCGCCGCGAGAGACTGTTCCAGTTTTTCGAACGCCGCGGTGGCGTCGGCGAGCGATGGCATAGTCGCCGACTGCGCTCGCAGTTCGAGCACAACTGGAAGGTCGCCGTGCGCTTTCGAAAGAACACCCATCGCTGCGTCCCAATCAATGTTTCCGCTGTGCGGCAGCAAGTGCTCGTCTTTTTCTCCGTGATTGTCGTGCGCGTGCACTATCACCACGTGTTCGTGCAACGGCTCGAAGCTGATCTCCACTCCGTCTTCCATGTGCGCGTGGCCAATGTCGAAGCAGAATTTCAAGTCGAGCCGCGTGTCCGTGACGAAGTGGCGCAGGTTTGACGGCGAAGCAAGTTCTCCCGGCGTATTTTCCAGCGCAATGGCAACACCGCGCTGCTTCGCAAAAATCGCAAGATGCTCCAGCGAATTGAACGCCGCGTCGAACTTTCGCGGATCGTGTTTTTCGCGGCCGTTGCCGATGTGCTGCACCAAATAACGAAACGGAATTTGCTCGGCGATTTCCAGCGTGCGCTTCACTTCGTCTACCGCGTCCAGGCGGCGCACGCGCTCCGGATCGGAAATCGAAATCGGAATGCCGCTCTCACGCTTGCCCGGAAGCAAATCGCGTTCGGTGGGGGAGTGCAACGAATGCACTGTAAGGCGATGCTCGGCAATCCATTCGGAAAGCGTGCGAATGGCAGACGCCGAACGGTAATTCAGATGAACGGGCGTGCAATAAATTTCGACTTGCGAAATGCCAGCCTGCGCGATCTCCGCGAGAAGGGCGGAAGTCAGCGGCTCGTCAGAATAACGATAAGTTGAAAAAACGCGCTGCATGGTCAGGAAAGTTCTGCCGCAGAAACGAAGCTCGCGGCGGTTCGGCGCCCTGAAAATTTGAAAAGCCGAAGCTCTATGGTCTTTGGAAAACTCTCCGGCGTCAATAGCCGCGCGCAGCGCCTTCCCGGCGCGGGTCCGGAGCGCCGAGCCGTTCGCCGGTCTTCGGATCGACACCGATGGCCTCAACTTCGCCAATCCAAGAAGGGCGCGGCGACAAATGATAGCCGCGCTGCTCGAGCTGTTGCGAGACAGTTTGCGAAAACGGCTGCTCCAGTAGCACGGTGTCCGGCATCCACTGCTGATGGAAGCGCGGCGCATTGATGGCTTCCTGGGCGGGCATGTCCAGCCACGCCCAGTTGAGAATGCTCAAAAGCGTCGCGGAAATAATGCGCGGGCCGCCCGGCGAGCCGGTGACAAAACTCAGTTTTCCGTTGCGAAGAACAATCGTCGGAACCATGGAGCTGAGCGGGCGGTGGCCAGGCTCGATGGCGTTGGCTTCGGATTGCAGCAGGCCGAACATATTCGGCTTACCCGGCGCGCTGGTGAAATCGTCCATTTCGTCGTTGAGCAAAAATCCGTCGGTGGAAGTGACGGCTGAGCCGTAACTATCGTTCAGCGTGTACGTGTTGGCGACGGCGTTTCCATCGGCATCGACCACAGAAAAATGAGTTGTGTGCGCGTGCAGCGTTTCGTTCGCAAGCACCGCGGCGGCTTCCTCGGTGTTGAGCTTGTCGATGACCACGGGCATCGAAGTCTTGCGCGTATGGTCAAACGGCCCAGGATTTCCAGCGCCAATCTGCGTGCTGGAAGTCGCATCGACCGGATTGATGGAGGCGCGGCGTTCGGCGGCATACCGCTGATTCAGCAGGCCTGCGATGGGAACATGCGTGAAGTCGGAATCGCCGAGGAAAGTAGCGCGGTCGGCGAAGACGCGGCGCATCGCTTCGATGACGAGATGCACGGATTGCGCGTCATTCCAGGACGTGAGGTGATACGGCTCGAGAATATTGAGGGCTTCGAGAATGGCGACGCCCCCGGAACTCGGCGGCGGGCTGGTGATAATCGTCCAGCGATTGCCGCGTGCGTGATAAGAGCCGACGAGAGGATCGCGGAGTTTCGGATGATACGCGGCGAGGTCGGCCATGCCGATCAGGCCGCCATTTTCCGACATCTGCGCGGTCAGATCTTTTGCCGTTTGGCCGCGATAAAATTCTTCGGCGCCGTTTTTCGCGATGCGCTCAAGCGTGGCGGCGAGTTCCGGCTGGCGAAATATTTCGCCAGCGGAATAGAGTGCGCCATCTTTCAGAAAAATCCGTTTGCTTTCGGGAAATTTGCCGAGGCGGTCCTGCGAATATTTCAACGAAGCGGCCAGGCGCGCGTTCACGGTGTATCCGTCCTTCGCCAGGCGAATCGCGGGAGCCATGTCTTCGGCGAGCGTGAGTTTGCCGTAAGTTCTTGCGGCGAGCGCGAGGCCGGCGACGGTGCCGGGAACTCCAATCGCGTGCCAGCCGGTGGTGGACGCGCCGGGAATGATTTTGCCGTCGGAATCGACGTACATGTTTCGCGTGGCGCGCTTCGGCGCTTCCTCGCGATAGTCGATGAATTTCGCGCGGCCGTCGCGGAGGCGAACGAGCATGAATCCGCCGCCACCGATATTTCCGGCGGACGGCTCGACGACGGCGAGCGCGAAACCGACGGCGACGGCGGCGTCAACGGCGTTGCCGCCTTTCTTCAGGATTTCCACGCCGGCTTCGGAGGCAAGCGCTTCGTCGCACACCACCATGGCGTGTTCGCCGCGAACGGCGGTTGCGGGCCAGTTGGGTTGGGTGGTTTCACCTGCGGAGGAGGCATATTCGCGCGGCTGCGGCGGAGTTTGCCGCTGCGGCTGGGACTGAGCGGGGGTGAAGGCCGCAGCGCCGCAGAAGATCAGGGCTAACAGAAGTGATTTCATGAATGTGCGCATGGCGACGTTGAATCTATGCGATTGGAGATGATGCGTCAAGGAAAGCTGAAAAAGGTGATCATGGGCTAAGGCACGAC
>DATFQU010000072.1:0-28272 GCA_035264005.1 Candidatus Acidiferrales bacterium | reverse complement strand
ATCTCTTCAATGATCCTAGCTGGTTTTTTTCCTTGTTCTTGATTCAGCGCGCTCTGGCTGGAAACGGTTATGCGATCTCACAGGCAGATGCGGAATCGGTAGATGGCGTCGCTGTCGAGCACGTCGCGATCTATCAGCCGTCCGGCTTTGCGGCGCAGCAAGCTACCAAGATTCAGGGATTGGGCGAAGTCGACCTATACCTCAATGCTTCCACGCTGCTCCCTGTCCGGCTCGTGTTTAACATGCACTCCGACAGCAGCGCCCTCGTGAATATTCCTGTCGCAATCGAGTACGCGAACTATCAAGTAGTGCAAGGCGTATCGGTTCCCTACCACATTCAGAAGTACATCAACAATGGGCTGGCTTTGGATTTGACGGTTTCAAGCGTTCAAATGAATAGCGGTCTTTCGGCCACTGACTTTCAAGCTCACTAAGTTCATTCCGACTGCGAGGCTGCCATGAAGTGTGTTTACCTGTTCGCTGTGTCTGCACTTTTGCTTCTGCCTACGATTGTCCGCGCTCAAGTCGCAACCGGCACAGTTCAAACTGGCGCTCCTCCATTTGGCACCTTCGGCGGCGGCCCCGATATCATCGATCTGGCAAACTTGAACGCGCAAACAATAGTTCCCGTGCTCAATAAGCAGGGACGTGGGCTTTCGCTAGTTTTCAACATAAGGCACGATTCATCTATCTGGGTCCCCGTTACTTCGGGTAGTTCGCAGGTCTGGGAGCATCTCAACAA
Source organism: Candidatus Acidiferrales bacterium (assembly GCA_035264005.1). GTDB lineage: Bacteria > Acidobacteriota > Terriglobia > Acidiferrales > UBA7541 > DAHUXN01. Next base: position 27,530 of record DATFQU010000072.1, on the reverse strand, counting down.
TTGGGGATGGAATGAATCTGCGATCAACATCGGGACGGCCCTTCCCACAAGTGTATCGGTAGTCGAAACCCCCGAGTTTTGTGATAATGGCCTTGAAAAGTTCGTTGTTTCGACCACTTACGCCAAGTGGGTATATACGGATGGATTCAATATCCCTCATCTGTTTAGCGGCTCGGGTAATGTTACCGATGACCAGTGCACGGGCGAAATCGACACCATTCCGGAAATTGGAGGTGCGCTCGATGGGTCGGGCTACACGATCCAAGCGTCGGGCAATACCGTGACGCAACTGCTAGGGCCGGATGGGAGTTCGATCACTCCAAACACGGGCGCAGGGAGCGTTGAGGATCGCAATGGCAATCTAATAAGTCTGGGTAGCAATGGCGTTCTCACGGATACTATGGGGCAGGCGGCGCTCACTGTCACGGGAACCACCATTACATATCCGGCACCCTCGGGAGCCAACGCAGTCTATACGTTGAAATCCACGCCTTCCACTATAAGAACAAACTTCGGATGCAGCGGCATTAGCGAATTTGGTCCCACGTCGCTAAGTCTCATTACGGAAATTGACTTGCCGGACATCAGCGTCAACCCGAACGACAAATACGTGGTCACATACGAAGCGACGCCCGGCTTTCCTGGGGACGTGACGGGCCGGATTGCTTCGATCACCCTGCCGACAGGTGGAACGATTTCCTATTCGTACAGTGGAGGCACCGGCACGAGTAACAGCGGCATCGTGTGCGCTGATGGAAGCACCGCCACCCTGACTCGCGCAACGCCGGATGGAACTTGGGCCTACGTACACACTGAGAACGGCCAGAACTTTAGTACTACCGTCACCGACCCGCAAGGGAACGAAACGATTTACAATTTCTTCGGACTTTACCAGACCGAGCGGAAGGTCTATCAAGGGACGACCATGCTGCTTGAAGACGACGTCACGTGTTACAACGGGAACACGACAAACTGCAACACTGACGAGTTTTCGCAACCCATCACGGAGAGAATCGTCACAGACACTCTCGGCAGTCAACAGTGCCAGCATGTCTATAAATACAATGGAACTAACGCTCTGACAGAACAGGATGATTACGACTATGGGAACGGCGCACCGGGAACCACGCCGATCCGCAAGGAACTTATTACGTATGCCCCGCTAAAAAACAACATCCTCAATCAACCCTCGCAGATTCAGATAGAGAGCGGCAGTGGCGTGGTGGTCGCGCAAACGAATGTCACATACGATGAAGGCAGCGTAGTTGCCACTTCTGGCACGCCCCAGCACATTTCGGTCTCTGGATCACGAGGAAATCCAACAACAATCAAGTACACCGTTGCGGGTTCCGCCACGCTCACGAAGACTTTCACCTATTTCGATACTGGGAACGTGCAGACAGCTACAGATGTAAACAATGCGCAGACGACGTACAACTACCCAGACGCAACTTCGACGTGCGGGAATGCATTCCCGACGAGCGTGAGCGAACCTTTGAGTCTCTTGCAGTCAATGGTTTGGAATTGCACGGGTGGCGTCGAAACCTCAGCGACGGATGAGAATGGCCAGACGGTGTCCACGGCTTACACGGACGCCTATTTCTGGCGGCCTGCGTCGTCAAGCGATCAAGAAAACAACACCACTAACTATACGTACGCCAGCCAAAACTCCATCGAAAGTTCGCTGGTGTTCAACAGCAGCCATTCGGCGACGGATATCTTGGCGACTCTCGATGCGCTGGGGCGGAGGCTTGTTACTCAGAAAAGGCAAACTCCTGCTGGGACCACTTTTGATTCGGTCGAGACAGATTATGACAGTCTCGGACGACCCTCGCGGACCACCATGCCCTACAGCGGCACCGTCGGACAGACAAATAGCACGGCCCCCGCGACTACACAGACCTACGACGCGCTGAATCGCCCTCTATTGATCACGGATGGGGGCGGAGGAACCGCGACGCTTGCGTACACAGCAAATGACACTCTGCAAACTATCGGGCCAGCACCTACGGGAGAAAATACCAAGCGGCGGCAATCGGAATATAACAGCATCGGGCAGTTAACGTCGGTATGCGAAGTAACGAGCTTGACGGGAAGCGGTGCGTGCGCGCAAAGCACTTCGGCAACGGGCTACTGGACGACATACACGTACGACGCTCTGGGCAACTTACTTAAGGTAACTCAGAACGCGCAGGGAACAGGGCAAATGCGAAATTACTCCTATGATGACCTGAGGCGGATGACTTCGGAAACAAATCCAGAAAACGGAACCAATACTTACGTCTATGATTCCGACTCTGCGGGAACGTGTCCTGGGACTTACAATGGCGATTTGGTGAAGCAGGTAGACAATGCCGGAAACGTCACCTGCTTCACCTACGACGCGCTGCATCGGGTCCTGAGCATTACGTATCCGTCCGGACCAAACTCTGCTAATAGTCCAAGCAAGTTCTTCGTGTACGATTCCGCGACGGTGAATAGTGTTGCGATGGCCAATGCCAAGGCACGTTTGGCGGAGGCGTACACCTGCACAGGATCGTGTTCCACGAAAATCACCGACGAGGGTTTCAGTTATACCGTTCGCGGGGAAATGAGTGACGTTTACGAATCCACACCACACTCCGGCGCATATTTCCATGTCAACGAACTCTATTGGCCTAATGGCACTCTGAATCAAATCAGCGGCCTTTCGGGCCTGCCGACTCTAACCTATGCTCCCGACGGCGAGGGCCGAGTCAAGGCGGTTTCGGCCAGTTCCGGTCAGAACCCGGTCACGGCAACTGGCTACAACGTCAGGAGTCAACCGAACCAAGTCACGTTTGGCTCGGGAGACAGCGACGCATTCACTTTCGCTTCCGGGACTTTCAACATGACTCAGTACAAGTTCACTGTGGGGGCGACGCCGCAGACCGTGGTGGGCACTCTGACGTGGGGCCTCAACGGGACGCTCCGAAAGCTGGCGATCACCGACGCGTTCAATGCCACGAATACGCAGACGTGCACCTACACCTATGACGATCTGGCGCGCGTCGCCAGCGGAAACTGCGGCTCGGTGTGGTCGCAGACGTTCAGCTACGATGCGTTCGGGAATATCACCAAGTCGGGCACGAACTCGTTCAGTCCGGGCTATGTGGCGTCAACCAACCATATGATGACCGGGGCCACGTACGACTTAAATGGGGATGTGCTAACGGACAGCCTGCACAGCTACGCGTGGAGTTCGGACACGCGACCGACGACAATTGATACGGTGACCGTGACATACGACGCACTGGGGCGTATGGTCGAGCAATCGAAATCGGGAATCAGCACCGAACTCGTATACGATCCTCTTGGCAACAAGCTGGCATTGATGAATTCCACCACGACGCTGGTTACAGGCTTCGCTCCGCTGCCTGCTGGCGCGACGGCGGTGTACAATGCCAGTGGATTACAGTACTACCGCCATCCAGATTGGCTGGGGACTTCACGTTTCTCTTCGACCCCGGGCCGCACGATGTACAACGATCTGGCCTACGCGCCGTTTGGCGAGCAATACGCCCAGGCGGGAACGGTTGGAGTGACGAACACCTCGTTCGCGGGAAACAACGAGGACACCATCACGAACCTCTATGACGCCCAGTTCCGCGAGTACGGAATCCAGGGCCGATGGTCTTCGCCCGACCCAGCCGGGATTGCCGCAGCGAACCCTGCTAACCCACAGAGTTGGAACCGCTACGCCTACGCGATGAACAATTCCCTCAGCGCGACCGACCGAAGTGGGCTGTGCACGCTTCTAGCTTGGGAAATAATTGACCATGATGGATTAACCGGGTTGGATACTGTGGTATCAGAAATCCCCATAGAACTCCTCGGTGATGATTGCGATACCGGTGGCGCTGGCGGCGGCGCCAGTGGTGGTGACGCGGGCACAGGCGGCCCTGGTTCGCCATCTCCGCCGCCCCCCCCATGCAATTCGCTCTCTCTTGATAACCCAGGTACTTTTTGGGACGATCAATTCGCCACGCCAAGCCAGGTTGATGCTTTTCTTCAGTCACAGGCTCAAGCACCTGGCAATTGGGATGGTTGGAACGCTGCTCAGGACTTTATCGACAAAGGAATCAACCCAGGTCTCGCAGTGGGAATCATGGGGGCTGAGACGTCTTTTGGAGGAGGCCCCCTCCCTCTTACTCAAAACAACATCAATAACCCATTCAGTTGCGATAGCAGTTCCAATTTCAATGCCTCGGCGACCTGCGCCGCAAACTCAGTGGCACACTATGAAAATGCGACCCTTACAGACAATAGTCCATTGTCAGCATTGATCAATCGCCAAAATACATGGGCGGGCAATGCTTATGAGGGAGATGCCCCCGAAGTTCAAGCTGCGTGGTTGCAGCACGTAAATAGCTGGTTCCGTAAGTTCGCGAAGTTCCTGGGCAAGTGCAAATGAGCGGTGCGGACCGAAGGACGGCGGGTATCCTTGTTTTTGCCTACTGGCTTTCTCTTAGTATCGCCCTGCCTATCGAGCCCCATGAGCAAAGCTGGAAGGCATTACGAAATGACAAGTACAACATTTGTATAGAGTATCCTGCTGCTCAATTCGCGATATTAGGAGGAGAAAGTCGCGACGGAAATACCATTATCCCGAAGAAGTTGGTCCAAAATGGGCATCGGTTACCATGGCCTGCACCTTATACGGCATTCGGGTTTGGAGGATGGGTCGTCCAACCCAAGGACGTTTCACAACCTGATGTGTCGGGCTCAGGTCCGCGCCAAACGTTGGAAGACGACTACGACGGACTGCTCCAAGCTGGCCGTGAGCACTGGCATTTGCAGAGCATCAAAGTAATCAGTAAAAGAAGAAGCTATGCAGATGGCCTGCCCATTCTTGATGTTGCCGTAGAATTTCGCTATGGCCCAAGTGGAACCCGCTGGTACTACCGTGAACGACTTATGCACACCAAAAATGACGGCGAAGCCTATCATCTTAGCCTGACATGTCCGACATCGGAACTGAAAAATCTGCTACCCATTTATGAAAGGATGGTCGCGAGTTTCAGGTTGCACTGCAAAAAATGATCTATCGCGGTGTTTGCATTCTGACGTATCGACGAACACAGTTGGCGTGACGAACACCTCGTCCGTGGGGAACAACCAAGACACACCACGAACCTCTACGATGCGCAGTTTCGTGAGTATGGCATTCAAGGCCGCTGGTCCTCGCCCGACCCAGCGGGCAGCGCGGCGGTGACCTGCTCCCCATTTTCCGCGCCCAGGCGGATATGAATTTTGCGCTGTTGAACCGCTCCCCTTTCTTGTCACAAAGAGAGCGGAATCCCAATTTCGGGCAACACTGCCGCGAATTCACCTAAAAAAGTTCTAAAATCGTCTCTCCGGGCGCGCCATTGTTCTCAAGCTTTCGGTCACTCCATTGTGCATTACGAAAACTCTGATAAACTGCGCGAAAATATCCGCCCAGCGCGCCCTGGATCCTGATCTCCCTGGCGTTGCCGGGTAGATAACCAAAGGTGATGAGCTTTGATCTTTCAACAGTTTTATCTCAACTGTCTGGCCCATGCCTCATATGTCATCGGGGACGAGCAGACCGGCGTCGCCGCGGTCGTTGATCCGCAACGTGACGTCGACCGCTACCTCGCCTTTGCCGAAGAGCACAGATTGCGCATTCAGCACGTTTTCTTGACTCATCTTCACGCTGACTTCGTCGCCGGACATCTCGAATTGCGCGATCGTCTAGGCGCGACGATTTATCTCGGCGCTTCGGCGCGCACTGAGTACTCTTTCTCGCCTCTTCGCGACGGCACCGTCGTTGAATTCGGTCGCGTGCGTCTTCAGACGCTCGAAACGCCCGGGCACACCGCTGAATCGGTGTCGATTCTTGTTTATGATCTCGGCCGGCCCAACGCCAACGAACCATACGCCGTCCTAACCGGCGATACGCTGTTCATCGGCGATGTAGGGCGCCCGGATCTGCGCGTAGCGCTCGGATGGTCCGCCGCCGACCTGGGTGGCATGCTCTTCGACTCGCTGCGGACCAAGTTGCTGCTATTGCCTGATGCGAGCCTCGTTTATCCGGCTCACGGCGCCGGGTCGCTTTGCGGCAGGGCCATCAGCAAAGAAACCGTATCGACCATCGGCGAACAACGCCGCCTGAATTACGCGTTGCAGCCGATGAGCAAAGAGACATTCGTCAAACTCGTGACCGCGGATCAGCCCGACGCTCCTGCCTACTTCACTTACAACGCCGTCCTGAACAGCCAGGAACACGGAACGCTTGGCGAAACCCTTAGCCAAATGAAACCGCTCAATCTCAATCGCACGCTGGAGCTGCAGGCGAGCGGCGCGCAGATTCTCGACACTCGCGAGCCGGAAGAGTTCGCGTCCGTCCATTTGGCGAGCAGCATCAACATTGCTCTGAGCGGCCAGTACGCTACGTGGGCCGGAACGGTGCTCACGACAACGCTACCCATCGTCATCATCGCCAACCCCGGCCGCGAAAACGAATCGGCGCTTCGCCTTGGCCGCATTGGCTTCGATCACGTCGCCGGCTACTTGGAAAATGGCGTGCGTAACTTGGAGGCGCACCCAGAGCGAGCTGTTTTCACCGAGCGTTTGAGCGCCTCCTACGCTGCGGAGTTGCTCTCTTCCAGCGAGCCCCCGCTGGTGGTTGACGTTCGCGCGCCCCGCGAGCGCGAAGAAAAGCTCATCGATGGTAGTGTGCACATCCCGCTAAATCACTTGGTAGAGCGCGCAACGGAGTTGCCAAAAGACAGGGCTTTGCTGGTGTATTGCGCGGGCGGCTACCGCTCTTCCATAGCGGCAAGTTTGCTGCAGCGGTGCGGATTCTCCCAGGTCGGCGAAATTGCAGGCGGAATCACGGCCTGGGAGGCCGCGAAACTCCCTGTCACCACCCGCGCATCGACAGCCTAGCTGTGGGTTGGCTCCTGATCCTTGCCGCTCACAAACAAGCCTGCCGTAGCTTAAACGGTCAGTTCTCCCTCGGCTTCTGTTACGTTCACTTCAGCGCCTTCCACGCCTCGACCGGTAAATTTCTCAATCGTAGCGAATAGCTCGCTAGTTCGGATCGGTTTTGAAACATACGCGTCCATCCCCGCCGCGATACACCGTTCTTCGTCTCCCTTCAGCGCGTGCGCCGTCATGGCGATGATAGGAATGTGCGCGCCGGTGAACTTTTCCCGGTTTCGGATTGCCGCTGTCGCTTCAAAACCACCCATGTTTGGCATTTGCACATCCATGAGCACAGCGTCAAACGATCTTTTGTTCAACTCTGTGAGCGCCGCTTTCCCGTCTTCGACAACTGTGACGTCGAAGCCGCGTTTCTCCAGCAGCCTCGTGGCCAGCATCTGGTTCACGGGATTGTCTTCCGCCAACAGAACACTGCACCTGTTGCGGTTTTCGCGCAAACTGTGCTGCGTAACCAGCGGAGCCGCCTTCTTTCCCTTGGTTTCCTGTAAGACGCTGCACATTCCTTCCAGCAGTTCCCCTTGGCGAATCGGCTTGACAAGATACGCTGAGATGCCTAGCTCTCGGCATCTCGCCGCGTCTCCCACGTGGCCCGCGGACGTTAGCATCATGATGGTCGCTCCCACGAGTGACGGGTCCTTACGAATCAGATCTGCTACTGCGAATCCGTCCATGTCAGGCATCTGGCCATCGAGTAAAATTAACGGGAATGGATTGCCCGTGCTCTTGGCCACCTGGAGAGCCTGCAGCCCGGCGCGTCCGCCATCCACCGCCGTCGGCCGCATTCCCCAGCGAGTGAGCATCCCTTCCAGTACGCGCCGATTCGTGAAGTTGTCGTCCACGATCAGAACGTGAATGTTGCTCAACTGCTCCGGCTGAAGGCGTTCGTTCTTCTTTGCGGGAGTTTCTTGCGCACCCAATCGAACAGTGAAATGAAACGTGCTGCCTTGGCCCGGCACGCTTTCCAACCAGATCCGCCCTCCCATCAATTCAACCAGTCGTTTGCAAATCGTTAGCCCGAGTCCTGTTCCCCCATGCTTCCGGGCCATCGAACCATCGGCCTGAGAGAACGGATCGAAAATCTTGCCTTGTTTTTCAACCGTCACGCCAACTCCGGTATCTCGCACTGCAAAGTGAATGTGAGTTGCGTTCGGTACTTGCGATTCCTCAGTAACGGTCACGGCGATTTCACCCTGTTCAGTGAACTTGATCGCGTTTCCGACCAGATTCACTAAGATCTGCCGGATGCGTCCCGGATCGCCAACGAGGGCTTCCGGTAATTCTGGATCGACGTCGTAGATGAGCTCGATGCCTTTCTGGTGTGCGCGAAAACTCAGCGCCTTCATCGCTTCGCCCAGGCTCTCGCGCAAGTCGAATGGAATCGACTCCAATTCCATCTTTCCCGCTTCGATCTTCGAGAAATCCAGAATGTCATTGATGATGGAGAGTAGCGATTCTGCGGAGAGTCGAACCAGTCCGAGATATTCGCGCTGCTCGATTGTCAATTCTGTGTCGAGCACTAGCTCGGTCATACCGAGAATACCGTTCATCGGTGTGCGAATTTCGTGGCTCATCGTCGCCAGAAAAGTGCTTTTCGCCTCGCTGGCGCCTTCGGCAGCTTGCTTTGCGCGTTTCAGTTCTTCCTCCGCTTCCTTCCGGGCCACGAATTGCCCGATTTGTGTCCCAAGTGAATCGAACATCAAAAGCAAATCAAGATTGGGCTTGCAGGAGTCCCGGCTGAGGAATTCCAGCACGCCTGTCACGTTTCTCTCGAACAGAATCGGGAAGGCCAGCGCGCCGCGAAGGTCGCTGCTCGTGGCCGGATCGCTTCGTGGAAAGTTTCCACCCTGCGCGATGTCCTCCACCCACTCAACCTTACCGGATGCGAGCACGCGTCCGGGCAATCCAACCCCGCGCGGCAATGAAATCTTTCGTGTCTTCGCCTCGAATGCGGCTGCGTCCGCACATGGCGATCTCCACACGTCGGCGCAACTCAGCTTGTCGGTCGTCGGTTCGAGGATCCACATGGCACTGAAATCCCAATCCATCCCTTCGCAGAGGGCTTGCAAGACCTTGGGCGCAGCATCGGTCACACTGGCCGATTCGGCCAGCATTCGACTCACTCCGTACTCCGACGCTTGCAGCCTCTGCTCCCGCTTCTGTTCCGTAATGTCGCGAAGCGCCGCGCTGAATAAATGCGTTTTCCCCCACGGCATCGATGAAACTGTCAGTTCGAGCGGGAATTCGCGGCCATCCCGCCGCAGTCCCGCAACTTCAACGCGCTTGTTCAAAGCTGGCTTTTCGCCGGCGCTCAGAAATGCTCTCAGAGCGTTTTCGTGCGCTGCCCGATATCTTTCGGGAATAATGACATCCGAGACGCGCTTACCCAGCACCTCGTCGCGGGCCCAGCCAAAGACTTCGGCTGCTCTCGCATTCCAATCAGTGATTGCACCCTTGGAATCCATGCCGACAAAAGCATCCCACGACGTTTCCATGATCTGCCGGTACCTTTTCTGGCTCGATTCAAGTTCATGGGCGTGTTCGGCAAAGCGGCGCCGGAGCAAAAGTGTCAATGCAAGAACTCACAGCACAACAGCGGCGGCCAGCAGCCCCGACATGTTTATTGCGACCGACCGCAGGCCCCCCAGCAAGGAATCGGGTGAGATCATCGCTTCACTCCTGTAACAATCAGCGCTTGTATTTTTGTTTTGGAAGCTCGCTGCTGAACGGCCGCTCTGACTGGCTACAAAAAAAACCAATCGGCCGGACGCAGCGCTAATTCAGGAAGGGATCTCTATCGTGAGTGACCTGCTTGTCCAAGTCAAGCGCGACCCAAAAATAGCCGCGCTCTAGTTAACTATCCACAACTGCTCGTTCACTCTCATCGAGAGGAGAACAATCGAAGCGAAGAAGGGGATTAGCGGAAATCGCTTTCAGTCTGCACAGCTACCGGTGTCGCGACGCTCGCGACGCGCCCCATATCATAAAGAGTCCGAATACAAGCATCGCCACGCCCCACCACAAATCCAAATCCATCCAGAAGTGCCACACTCTCTGTGACGAGGTGAAAAACGCACCAAAAATCCCCAGCGACGCGCCCATCGCCGCGAACAGCAAACCAATGGGCCAGCGAATGTCCAGATCCATCCGTTCGCTCATCGAAACATCCAATCTAGCGCCACGCAAATCACGATCACTACAACTGCCAGCGTCGCCGGCCGTTTCATCAAGCTCAAATGCTTGTAGGTTGGCTTTTCCGTCAGAGAATACACCAGTCCGTGCAGTTCCGATTCCGGCCGCGGCTTCGTGAACAGCGTAATCAAAATCGTCAGAACGAAGCACGTCGTCCATGCAAAAATCGCGCGGTCAAAATTCCCGGCCATCACGCTCCGGTAGTTGATCCATTTATGCATCGTCGCGAAATAATGCAGACCCGCCGCTACGCTCCCCGCGAGCAATCCCCAAAAAGCTCCATTCGCCGTCGTCCGTTTCCAGAACATTCCCAGCAGAAACGTAGCGAACAGCGGTGCATTAACAAACGAAAAAATCAGCTGCAGATAATCCATGATGTTTCCGAATTGCAGCGCCACATACGCCGCCAGGATGCTAATCAGCACTCCTCCTACCGTCGCAACTTTTCCCATCCACAAATAATGCTCGTCGCTCTGCCCCGGCTTTATGTATGAATTGTAGATGTCGTACGTCCACACCGTGTTGAACGCCGTGACGTTTCCCGCCATGCCTGACATAAAACTCGCCAGCAGCGCCGTGATTCCTACCCCCAGCATTCCCGCCGGATAATATCTCGAGAGCAGCAGCGGTAGGGCCATGTTGTAATCCATTTTTCCCTGCACGATGAACGATGAATGCGGCAGGATCGCCCACGCCGCCATCCCCGGAATGATCACCAGAAACGGAATGAACATCTTCGGAATCGCGGCAATCAGAGGAGTCCTCTGCGCAGCGTTCATGTCCTGTGCCGCCAGCGCGCGCTGCACCACCAAGAAATCCGTGCACCAATATCCGAACGAAAGCACGAATCCCAGCCCCGCGACTATCTGAAACCAATCCACTCCCATCGGGTTCGCCGCGCCGTGGCCCAAATTCGACCACATATTCATGAATCCCGCCGGCAGCCGCGCAGCCATTCCGTGCCATCCGCCCGCTTCCACCACGGACAGCACCGCCAGCGGCAAAATTCCAAAGACAATCAGGAAGAACTGCAGCACCTCGTTGTAAATCGACGAGGTTAATCCGCCCAAAAACGTGTAGACCAGCACTACAATCGCCGAAAGCAAAATCGTCGCGTGGATCGACCAACCTAAGATCAGCTTGAACAGCAGCGCCATCGCGTACAGATTGATTCCGCTCGCCAGCACGGTCATCACCGCGAATGTAATCGCGTTCAGTCCGCGCGTCTTCTCGTCGAACCGGAGTCGCAAGTATTCCGGCACCGACCGCGCCCGGCTCCCGTAATAAAACGGCATCATCGCCAAGCCCACAAAAAGCATCGCCGGTATCGCGCCCACCCAGTAAAAATGGCACGTCAGCATCCCGTACTCGGCGCCGCTCGCCGCCATTCCCATAACTTCCAGCGCGCCTAGGTTCGCGGAAATGAACGCAAGCCCCGTGATCCACGCCGGAATCTTTCTCCCCGAAAGGAAAAAGTCCAGACTGGTCTTCATTGACTTTTTCAGCTTGAATCCCACGCCAAGGACAAAGGCGCAGTAGAGCCCGATGATCAGGTAGTCGATCCAGCTCAGATGCATCGCTACTCATTCTATGTGAATCTCGCGGGGAAGGGAACGAATAGGTAGGCCATACGACCGACCTTTCGTTCGCGAGCCCACGCATGAAAACCGGTGTATGATGCGCGTCGCATCGACCAAGGAGCACACCGTGCCCACCATCAGCGTCGCATCGCCCATTCCCGAGCGCCGCATCCCCGCCTGGAAACGCTGGCTCAAGCGTATCGTTTTGGCTGGAATCGCACTCATCGTCATTCTGGCGGCGACTGGGGCCATCTATAACGTGATTGAAAACAGCGCCGATGCTCGCCGTTTCCCTCAGCAAGGCAATTCAGTGGCGCTGGGTTCCGAGTTCCCCGGTGTCTCTCTCAACATCAACTGCTCTGGACAGGGTTCCCCAACTGTCATTTTCGATGCTGGCCTCGGCGTTCCTGCCGTCGGTTGGAATTTCGTTCAGCCTCAGGTCGCGAAATTCACGCGCTCCTGTTCGTACGACCGCGCCGGATATGGCTGGAGCACTTCCGGCCCCATGCCGCGCACCAGCGATGAAATCGTCAAGGAACTTCACGCGCTGCTCGCCGCTGCCGGCGAAAAGCCGCCCTACATCCTCGTAGGGCATTCCTTCGCCGGACTCAACATCCGCCTGTACAGCAGCGCATACCCTGGCGAAGTCGCCGGCATGGTTCTCGTCGATGCTTCTCACGAAGATCAAAACAGGAAAATGCCGGCTGAGATCGTGGCCTATAGCAAGAAAGCCGCCGGTTCAGCAAAGTGGCAGGCGCTGATCGCTCCCGCGCTCATCGACCTGGGAATCGCGCGATTGACTTCCGACGTTTCAAGCCCGGCGTATCTTACGAAGGATTTCCGCGAGGAGCTTCGCTATCTCCAATTGCAGACAAAATTTCTGAGCGCCACCAATTCCGAGCTGGCTTACTTCGATACGAGCGGAGACGAAGTGCGCGCCGCCGGCGGGAATCTTGGCGACAAACCCCTCGTTGTCCTCACCGCGGGCAAGCTGCCCGACGCCTCATCTTTGCCGCCCGGTTTTCCGATGAAAGCCTTCGCGGATTTTGAAAACATCTGGCGCAACGACCTTCAGGTTCGCGAAGCTCATCTTTCCACGCACGGACACCAGATCATTGTTCCCGACAGCGACCACATGATCCCATTCGAGCGCCCCGATATGGTCGTCACTGCGATCCATGGTGTGTTCTTGGCTGTCAGCGCGCAGAACGCCCCCATTCACGAGAACAAATGAGATTTGGCTGGTCGATGCGAGGAGAGAAATTCCAGCGCAGAAAAACGCGCGTTTTGTTAAGGCGCTAGCTATCCATCCCCAAAATCAATTCCTTCGTCCCGCTCCTCTGCCGCTCCATGGCTCTCCAGCAGCCTCACGCACCGGTTCCATCGCAAAATCGCGTCGTCATTCCCCTTAGGGCGAATCTTCTGCGCCTCGTCGAAGCATCGCATAGCTTCCTCGAACAGCACGCGCAGTGTATGCGGAGGCCGTCCCGCGCGCAGTTGCACTTTCGCACGGCGCTCGTGCAGCAGCCCTAAATAATAAAATCGCTCGTACGGATCTTTTAGCCGCTCGAAAATCCTCTGCACTTCCGCATAGCGGTCCGCCGGCGCTCCCGTAAACTGGTCCGTAATTGAAAGTCCAAGCACCCGCAGCGCCAGTTGATGCTCCGGGTCAATTGCCAAAATGTCGTGGCAAATCGATTCCGCTTCTTCCGGTTCGTTCAGAAAACGGTACAACTCCGTCTTCGCGATCGCTTCTTCGATTCCCGATTTCGAAATTCTCTTCAACTCGTGGCCCATCGCAAGCTCTCCTGCATTTCCCGTTCAGCTTCCGCTTTCGCTTCCTTTGATTTTGCGCGCGATCCATACCAGTGGATCGTAAAACTGGTCCACCACTCGCTCCTTCAGCGGAATAATCGCATTGTCCGTGATGTGAATCTCCTCCGGACAAACCTCCGAGCAGCATTTCGTGATGTTGCACAGCCCGATGCCCATCTGATTCCTCACACCTTTAATTCGTGACAGTCCGTCTAAAGGATGCATCTCGAGCCCCGCCACGCGTACAAGGTACCTCGGCCCTCCGTACTCCGCGTGCTTCCCGTGATCTCGCAGCACATGGCAAACGTTCTGGCACAAAAAACACTCGATGCACTTTCGGAATTCCTGCGGCCGGTCCACATCCTTCTGATACATCTTCCAATTCGTTCCCGGCCGCGCGCTGAATGCGGGAATCTTCCGGTTCACTTCATAATTCCACGAAACGTCCGTCACCAAATCTTTGATCACCGGAAACGCTTTAAGCGGCAGCACTGTGATCGGTTTGTCCTGCGGCAGGGAATCCATTCGCGTCTTGCACGTCAGCCGCGGCTTTCCATTCACTTCCGCTGAACACGATCCGCACCGGCCCGCTTTGCAGTTCCATCGCACCGCAAAATCCGGAGACAAATGTCCTTGTATGTAATGCAGTGCGTCCAGCACCACCATTCCTGGACTCAGCGGCACCTTGTATTCGACAGTCTTCCCGCCTGACGCGTCTCCGCGATTCACCGCCATCACGACTTCCGCCACATCCGCCTCCGCTATTACTTCACTTATCGTCCGCGAACAACTGCTTCAAATCTTCCGGCATTTGCGGCACCGGCCGCTCCCGCAGTTTCATTTCGCCGTTTTCCTTCACGATGATGTTGTTCTTCTGTCCCCATTCCGCGTCGTAATTCGGAAAATCAATTCGACTGTGCGCTCCGCGGCTTTCTTTTCGCGCCAGGGCGCAGCGTGTCACGGCTTCCGCCGCGGTCAGCATCGATTGCAAGTCCCGTGCCAGATGCCATCCCGGATTGAACAGCCGTGAACCATCCACATGCACCTTCGCCGCGCGTGTTTTCAAAGTAGCAATTTTTTCCAACGCTTCTTTCAAATCATCTTCATTCCGGAAGATTCCCACCAATTTTTGCAGCGTATCCTGCAATTCGCGATGAATCTCGTATGGCCCTTCGCCCGTCCGCTCAAACGGTGCAAGCATCTCGCGCTCGGCATCATCAATGTGCGCCTGTTCAACTTTCAACGCACCGGCGTTTTTCGCGTGCCCCGCCGCAGCCGCTCCCGCGCGCTTCCCGAATACCAGCAAGTCCGAAAGTGAATTTCCTCCCAGCCGGTTTGCGCCATGCATTCCCGCCGCCGCTTCGCCCGCTGCAAAAAGTCCGGGAACCGTCGCCGCACCCGTTTCCGCCTCCACCCGAATCCCGCCCATGGTGTAATGCAGCGTCGGCCCCACTTCCATCGGTCCTTTCGTGATGTCCACGTCTGCCAGTTCTTTGAACTGGTGAAACATCCCCGGCAATTTCCGCTTCACGTACTCCGCCGGCTTGTGCGAAATATCCAGATATGCGCCGCCGTGCTCCGTTCCGCGTCCTTCCTTCACTTCCGTGTAAATCGAGCGTGCCACGACGTCGCGCGTTGAAAGCTCCATCCGCTTCGGATCGTACTTCTCCATAAATCTTTCTCCGAGCCGGTTGCGCAAAATCCCGCCTTCGCCTCTCACTGCTTCCGTCACCAAGATTCCTTGCACTCCCGGAGGCCACACCATTCCCGTTGGATGGAACTGTACAAACTCCATGTCCATCAATTCCGCGCCTGCTTCGCATGCCACCGCGAGCCCGTCGCCCGTGTACTCCCACGAATTTGAGGTGACTTTCCACGCTTTTCCAATTCCGCCCGTCGCAATCACGATCGCTTTTGCTTTGAAAACGACAAATCTCCCTTGCTCGCGCCAATACGCGAACGCGCCCGCGATTTTGTCTCCATCCTTCAGCAGCCGCGTCACCGTGCATTCCATGTACACGTCGAATCCCAAGTGCACTCCGCGGTCCTGCAGCGTACGGATAATTTCCAGCCCAGTGCGGTCGCCCACGTGGCACAGCCGTTTGAACGTGTGCCCGCCAAACGCGCGCTGCATAATTTCGCCCGCGTCCGTGCGGTCGAAAAGCGCGCCCCACTGTTCGAGTTCTCTCACGCGCTCCGGAGATTCCAGTGCATGCAGTTGCGCCATTCTCCAGTTGTTGAGAAATTTCCCGCCGCGCATCGTGTCGCAGAAGTGCGTCTTCCAACTGTCTGCCGGGTCCACGTTTCCCATCGACGCGGCGACGCCGCCCTCAGCCATCACCGTATGCGCTTTTCCCAGTAGCGATTTGCACACGACGCCGACTGTCGCGCCGCAATTCAGCGCCTCGATGGCCGCGCGCAGCCCTGCGCCGCCCGCACCGATCACCAGCACATCGTGTTCGTGCACTTCAAATTTTTCGGTCATCTTTTACCGGTTGCGCTGAAGGTCGTCATTCGGATCAAAATAGCCTCAAATCCCGGATCGTTCCCATCGCCACGAGCATCACGTACAAATCCGTGAACGCCACCCAGAACAAACTCACCCACGCGATCAGCATGTGATGCTCGTTCAGCGATGTCACGCGCTTCCACAAACTCAGCCGCGCTCCGCCGAATTTCGCGCACGAGTAGCAATCCAGATTTCCGCCGACCAAATGCCTGCACGAGTGGCACGAAAATGTGTACGTCGTCAGCAGCGCGGCGTCGATGAGCAGCACGAGCGAGCCCACGCCCATTCCGAACTGGCCGTTGAAGAAAAATCCTTTCGCTGCGTCGTGCCACAGCGAAATCAAAAATACAAAAGACAAATAGAAAAAATATCTGTGGATGTTTTGCAGGATGAACGGAAATTTTGTTTCGCCGCGATAATTATGTCGCGCTTCTCCCACCGCGCACGCCGGCGGATCCATAAAAAATGCGCGATAGTATGCCTTCCGGTAGTAATAACAGGTGGTGCGAAATCCCAGCGGGCCTCCCAAGACCAAAATCGCGGGCGAAAGCGGCCACCAGTGATGCTCCGGATCAATCAGCGGAGAATAAAACGGAGAAAGGTACGAACCCCATTCGTAGAAGTGCCCCTGAAATGCGCGCACCGTCGCGTATATTGCAAAACCGCCCAAACCGATAGAAACCGCCAGCGGCTGCAGCCACCACAAATCCCGCCGCTGTGTTGCCCCCAGCCCAACGGGATGGATCGTGTTCAGCTCACTCATCTCGCATTGCTCCTAAGATCGTCGAGCCTGAATCACTTTTTTCTGACCACTCGCCACAAGTAACTCGCGGCCGCTTTACGCGTCGGATACTATTGATTCATCGCAACGAAGTCAACGCAGTCTGCAACGCGTCGGCACGGTTCGTATCGCGCCTTTCATCGGCGTTATGCGCTTGCATGTAACGCACTGCGGTGCTAGTCAGCCCGGAAAGCCTCATTCGGGCAGGTGTGGCGAACCCGATCCGATGCGAACCGGGATAGGGGTGCGCAGGCATTCATCCCTGAATGTTTTCTGTAGGGTGGTTCCGCCGCGTGGGGAGGCCGAAACCACAAGGCGACCGTTCAGGCTACAACGCTGTTACATGCGCAAGATGACGCTGGAGGGAGGTAGTTCGTAACCTTCGTCCTGAATCGTTTTTTGCGCCGCTGCGCGCAAGGCTGCTTCATCGGCGTTCCGCGGCAGGTCGCAATGACGCCGTACAACTTCCTCACCGGCTTCGATCCGGATCAGCCATTCGGATTTTTCGTTGTCCCAGGAAATTTCCACGCGGTCCGCTCGCATATTCCCTCCATTCCATTCAGATGCGCGACAGGAGGGGCGGTCACGAAACGCGATGCCGAAGGACGGCCTCTGAGCCAAGGCCGTTTACTTGTAGTCAGCTTAGAGAACGGTGCGGCTTGACTTGGGGCGGTTCTCAATCAAAATAGCAGCCAGTTGTCAGTAGTGCAGTTCTTGGGCGTTAAATTTGTGGGCCCGGACTGACCCCTCTCTCAGCCTCGTTGTCCCGCTAACCATTGCAGGTCGTGATGAATTTCAAAGGAAAGGTTGTCAGCGCGTTTGGGCTAGCCTCGGCGGTTCTGCTCAGCATCGCCGTGCTGTCCTATCGCAGCATTCTGCAAACCACGACAGACGAAGACTGGGTTGCGCACACGCACTTCGTCCGGGAAGAGCTTGACGCTCTTCTGGCTGACCTGACGGAAGCGCAAGCGTCCGAGCGCAGCTACATTTTGGCCGACGGCGAAACCTATTCGGCCTCTTTCGAAGACGCACTCGCGCGCGTTCGCAAGCACGTCGAGAGCGTCCGAGAACTGACCCAAGACAATCCTCACCAGCAAGCCTCGCTGCAAAAGCTCGGGCCGTTGCTCGCAGCCAGAGAGATACAGATGCGAAGGGCGATCACCGCGCGCCGCACCGGTGGCCTGAATGCGGCGATTGCAAGCGAGGGAAGCAACGATAGCCGGCAGACGATGGACCAGATTCGCGCAGTGATCGCGGCGATGCTCCAGGAAGAAGGCCGCCTTCTCGCCGTTCGCGCGACATCCGCAGAGGTCAACTCGCGAAGGATCAAGGAGACCATTCTGTTCGGCTACGGGCTCGCGTTTGTTTTTTTGATTGCGGCGAGCATGACCATCCACCGCGAAATGGAAAAGCGGCGGCTGGCCGACAAGATCGTGGCTCGGCGGAGCGCCGAGCTGGAAGCGGCAAATAACGAACTGGAGGCGTTCTGCTATTCGGTGTCGCACGATCTGCGTACGCCACTGCGTGGAATTGATGGCTTCAGCCAGGCGTTGCTGGAGGACTACGGCAGCAAAATAGATTCCTCGGCGCGGGATTTTCTACAGCGGATCCGGGCGGGCACGCAGCGAATGGGCGTGTTGATTGACGACCTGCTGAATCTGTCACGTTTCACGCGAATCGAGATGCAGCGGGCGGAGGCGGACCTTTCAGAGATCGGACGCACGGTGGTGGCGGAGCTCCGTCAAGCGGAGCCGCAGCGCGACGTGGAAGTCGTCATTGCGCCGCAGCTTTGCGGAGAGGGCGACCCGCGGCTGATGCGCGTGGTGCTGCAAAACCTGCTGGCAAATTCGTGGAAGTTCACCTCGAAGAAGCCGCACGCGCGGATTGAATTTGGAAGAACAGACAACAATGGCTCTTCTGCGTTTTACGTGAAGGACAACGGAGCAGGATTTGACCCGAGATACACGGCGCGATTGTTCGGAGCATTTCAACGGCTGCACGGCGTCGCTGAATTTCCCGGCTCGGGAGTAGGGTTGGCGATGGTGCAGAGAATCATCCAACGGCACGGCGGGCGAGTTTGGGCCGAGGGAGCGGTGGGTGAAGGCGCGACTTTTTATTTTACGTTATAGATCAAACGGGAGAAGAAAGGATGAGCGACATGGTCATTTTGTTGGTGGAAGATAATCCGGATGACGAAGCCCTAACGCTACGCGCGCTGAAGAAAAACAACATCACAAACGAGGTGATAGTGGCGCGTGACGGCGCGGAGGCGCTCGATCACCTGTTCGGCACGGGCACAAACGGCCACGCGATTCGGCCACAAGTGATTTTGCTCGACCTGAAGCTGCCGAGGGTCGACGGGCTCGAGGTTCTACGGCGCATTCGCGGAGACCAGCGGACAAAACTTCTGCCGGTAGTGATTCTTACTTCATCGAACGAGGAACGCGACCGGCTGCAAGGCTATGACATTGGCGCGAACAGTTACGTGCGCAAGCCGGTGGACTTCGTGCAGTTCACGGAAGCGGTGCGGCAGCTCGGACTCTACTGGCTGCTGCTGAACGAAAAGCCGCCACAGGCGGTGGTGAGGTAGAAAATGGGGAAACCGTTGAAGTTGCTGGTTGTCGAGGACTCTGAGACGGACGCGGAACTGCTCGCGCTTTCGATTCGCAAAGGCGGATACGATGTGAATTACAAGCGCGTGGATACACGCGAAGCGCTTCGGTTGAGCCTGTTGGATGCATGGGATCTTGTGGTGTCAGACCATTCTATGCCGGGCTTTAGCGGAGTGGCAGCGTTGTCGATGGTGCGGGAAAAATGTCCTGACGTGCCGTTTATCTTTGTTTCGGGAACAATCGGCGAAGACATCGCGGTCGATGCGATGCGCATCGGCGCGCAAGACTACATTATGAAGGGGAACCTGACGCGGCTGATTCCAGCCATCGAGCGCGAACTGCGCGAGGCGAAAAACCGAGCGGAGCATAAGAGGACCGAACTTCGCATGCACCAGCTCGAGAAATTCGAGGCCATCGGCAAACTCGCCGGCGGCGTCGCGCATGATTTTAATAATGTGATCGGCGCCATTATGGGTTGGGCTGAACTGGGCGCGGATGAGGTTCCGGAGAACAGCCGGGCAGCGAAGTTTTTCCAGAATATTCGCGCGCAATCGGAACGAGCTGCGGGGCTGACGCGGCAATTACTGGCTTATGCGCGTCGGCAGACGCTCGAGCCGCGCATTGTCAATTTGAACCAAATGATCGGCGAAACAACAGCGCTCTTGCAGAAAGTAATTGGAGAGCAGATCGAAATGAAATTCGTGCTGGCGCCCGACTTACAAACGACGCGCGCAGACCCATCGCAAATGGAGCAGGTGCTGATGAACTTGTGTTTCAACGCGCGCGACGCCATGCCGAATGGTGGGCAATTACTGATCGAGACGCACAACGTCGAGCTGGATGAGACATACACACAGCGCCACGAGTATGCGCGACCGGGACATTACGTCGCCATGTCAGTTTCGGATACGGGCGTCGGAATGGATGCGGCCACGATGAACCGCATCTTCGAGCCGTTCTTCACCACGAAAGAAGTTGGAAAAGGAACTGGGCTCGGTTTGGCTACTGCGTATGGAGTCGTGAAACAACATGACGGACTCATCGAGGTATACAGCGAGCCGGAAAAAGGAAGCATGTTCCGCGTGTATTTGCCGGTGAGCAAAGGTGCGGCGCAAGGTAAGGCGGACGGAGGCGGCGAAGACGCCGTTCGCGGAGGAACGGAAACAATTCTGGTGGCGGAAGACCACGCCGGCAATCTGGAAATGGTGGATGAGATCCTGCGGAAGCTGGGTTACCAAGTGATTTTAGCGAAAGACGGCGAAGAGGCCGTCGAAAAATTCTGCGAAAGTCACAATCGCATTGCAATGCTGCTGCTCGACGTGGTCATGCCTCGCATGGGCGGCCCGGAAGCATATGAGAGAATTCATCGCATCAAGCCTGACGTGCGAGTGATTTTCAGCTCAGGCTATTCGGAAGAGAGCGCGCGGCTCGCGTCTCTGGCAAAACAAGGAGCCGTGTTGATGCAAAAACCCTACGGGCCGAAAGTTCTGGCGCGGAAAATCAGAGAAGTGCTCGACAGAAAAGCAGTGACAAGTGAAAAGTGATTTGCCGTTAGCGAAAGACGACGCGAAACTCCGGCAAAGCGCGGCAAAGATTGAATCCTGCCGCAGCGTTCCTTTGACAATCGCATAAAAGTGATTAATCTCCTGACTTCCACTGCTCCGCAGATTCGGCGGCGCAAACCCACGGAGTAACGTTCAACCAGGGCTTGCGGCGTTCTAGTGTGGTTTGCCGGGTTTGGACGGCTTGGACGACTTCTCCTCGTGCGGCTTAGGTGTCGGCCGCGGCGCGGGAGCGCGTGGAGGGTTAGCGTTGCGTGCCGGTGGCGTGTATCGCACAGTCGGCCGATTGTATTCTTCGCCGGGCTTGCGCAGTTGTTCGACCTGCTCCGGCGGCAGCGGGCGGCCCGGTTGCGCGGCAAGCGCTGGCTGACGGCGTTCGAAGGGCACAGCCGGCGGCGGTGTCGGCAGCTTGGCGACAATTGGCCGGGTCACCACGCGAGCGGGTGGATGTGGCGCTGGCCGCGCGTTGGCAGCGACAAGGCTTTGGCGCTGCGGCGCGACCGGGGGCGCGGCGATTACTGCTGAAGCGTGCACCTGCGCAGGATCAACGTGAACGACTTCGCGGGCAACCGGACGCGCGTTCACAAACGTGTCGTGAGAGACTGCGGTGACGGAATTGCGCACGTTTTCATTGACGTAAGTGATTCGCGTGACGTTCACGTTGCGCGTGTAGACGTTCGTGACCTCCACATTCGTTACGTGAGTGTTCGTCACGTTCACGTATTGCACGTAGCGCGGGCTGCAATGATATGCCGGCACGAAGACTTCGCGCGGGCCAAGCGGGAACCACGCGATGTTCGGCCCTGTGCCGACAAAGACAACAAGCGCGGGTGCATAAACGGGGCGCACAACCCGCGGCCCGGGAACCCAAGCCCAGCGCGCTCCGATGAACGCCCATCGTCCGTAATGAAACGGCGCGAAGCCCCATGGTTCGTCTTCCACCCAAGTCCAGCCCCATGGCTCAATCCAAACCCAGTGGCCGTAGTGATAAGGCGCCCATCCTACGGGAATGGTGGTGGGAACCCAAACCTCACCGTAATCCGGCGCATTCTCCCATTGGCCATTGGCGTCGAGGTCTTCGTAACCGGTCACGTCTGGCGAAACGTATTGCGCGGATTGGGAGCGATCTTCGGCCTCGTCGCGCGACCGGCACCAGTTGTCGAAATCATCGGGCGGCGCAAGATTTGTAACGTCGTAAGAGAGCGTGTCCGTTCCGCTAAATCTGCCGCGCTGACCTGAATTTAAGCTATAGGAACTTCCACCACCTGTGACCTCGCCCTGGCCGTCCAGAACCGACACGGCGGTGGTTTGGCCTTCCGGATCAACATTGATGCGGTACCGGCCCGGCTGCAAAAGCGACAGGGCGATATTCGGCGTGTCGACTTCGTAGGCATCGTCGTTGTCGATTTGGCGAAGAGTGACTTCAAGAGATCCCTGAGCGAGCTGAATCTGGACGGTGCGGTCATTCAGATTCAGGAAAGTGAGGCCTGTCTGCGCTGAGATGCGCAGGCTCGCGCTTCCGATATGCAATTCGCCGCGTGAATCCTGATCGGCCCACAGGCTATCGCCAGTGGTCAACGGACGATTGTAATCAGCTGCGACCCAATCCTGTTCGCCGGCAGGCTCAAACGACACGGTCCCTTGCGCCATATTAAGGCGCGCGACACGCGACGGAGGATCGTCCTGCGCGCAGGCTGGACGCGAAACGCCAAGAAAAAGCGCGAAGGCAAGAAGCAGCGCGAACAGAGGTTTACGGATGACAGTTCGATGCGCCATTCTTGCTCTTGCAATGTGCGTTGCGGAATTCTTCACGAAGGTATTCATGAGAATCTCCAGGCTTTTCGCTGAGTCGAGATGCTCATTGATAGCATGCTCCGGCGTCCGGCGAAAGTCTTGTTTGGGTCATTTGCCAATATACCGCCAGGGCTGAAACCCCTCAGCCTTAGAACACCGAACCAGAACAGGAGTTGCGGCGCGTGTCGTAGTCCTGGTTTGAATTCGCGCATCCTTTACCTTGCACTGCCAGATGGCGCAAATTCTCGAAAAAAATCACCTTATAGCCGCGTGGGGGAACGGTTCTCACGGCGTGTAAAAACCTCCAGGTCTCCGAAGAAGTAGACATCGAAGAAAGACCCCACCGTCCGTAAATGTAAGTGGTTATTGGAGATACGATGTCTCTGGTTGGCCCGGTTCGTGCACTTTCAGACATCAGGAGTATTGGCGCGTGAGGTCGCCGCGCTGGGGGATGTTATGAAACACAAATTTGGGCTTATGACCACCGGTGCAGTCTTGTTTTTCGCATTATGCACCAGTTCGAGCGGCAAGAGCTTCCCTGCTCAACCGAAGCCGCAGAATTTCGGCGCATCAGCGCAAGCCCAGCTGCAAACGAAGCAGCCCTCGCAGGAGTTTCAGGGAACGATTGAGAAAGTCGAAACGAAATACGTGCTCGAGGACAAAGCCTCTGGAGCGAGATATCAGCTCAGCAATCAAGATAAGGCCAAGCAGTTTGTGGACAAGGATGTGAGAGTGACGGGGACGCTCGATCCCAGCACAAACACGATTGACGTTTCGGCAATACAGGAAATGAGATAAAGCGGTGAGAGAAAAATCAGAAACATGGACCGGCGCACTCTTTTCTCTGGGTGTTGCGCGACTCGCCGCCACAAAGGCCGTTCCAGTCCGCAGTGCCAGTAAGCCCGAGCGCATGGTTACCGAGGCAAATCTTTAGCGCTCATGCTTCCGCAAAAAGTTGGTCGCGACGGGTGTTTTTCAAGGAGGACAGATGTTTTCGGGAGTGATTACCAACGTGAGCTCTTCAGAACCGGATTGCGCGGATATACGGCGGCTCAGAGACTTGTGGGCAGAGGCATTCAATGAGCGCGACTTGGATCGGGTTGTGAGCTTTTACGCCGAGGACGCGGTCGAGCTGCCGTTGAACGGAACTCCGGCCGTGCACGGAATAAGCGCGATCAGAGAGTCGATGAAGTCGTCGTTTTCGAGCCGATTCACCGATCTGAAGGTAAGGCAGACGCAGGTCGGTTACACGGAGCCGCTTGCCGTCGAGCTTGCGACGTACATGGTGACCCGGAACGTCCGAAACGGCGAAGCGAAACAAGAGAATGGGCGTCTGGTGGCGACGTGGCGTCGCGATGCAAATGGGCGATTCAAGATAACCATCAGCGTTTGGTCGAAAGAACCTGCTTGAAGTTGTCGAACTCGACTCGAGCAAGCGAGCAGATTGGCATGCAGAAGCTTGTTGATTAACACCGAGCCCGCGCTGAAGTCTTCCCACTCCAAGGAAACCGCAAAAGCGGACTAGATAGTATCCGTTTCAATCACAGCGACCACCGTGAGGCCGTGCGTCCAGCGCATCTGCAAGCCCGTCTCATAGAGCTTGAAGCGGCGGCCTTGCAAGTGCTGCTCGAATTCATACGGATCATAAAGATGAATGCGCACTCCCATCATTCCGCCAAAAAACGAATGGATGCTCGCCCAAAAACTCGAGCGCGGGATCGTAAGAATCACGCGGCGCTTCGCGAGCGATATGCAGCGGTCTATGAATGGGCGCCACTCGATCACTGAGTCGAGCACGCCAATCGCGACCACGGCATCGAACTTTCTAGCGGGCGAGTAGGAAAGAAAATCGGATTCGACCACAAAGATGTTTTGCGATGACGAAGAATCGATTTTTTGTTTCAGAATACGCGCCATGCCCTCTGCACGCTCCAGCGCGACCACCCTGCGAACCAATCTGGCGATTTCGAACGTATAAAAGCCGGTGCCCGCGCCGACTTCGAGAACGTCATCAGAGGGGCGCAAGTTTTCAACGAAAGTGCGGCGAAGCGTTTCGTGCTCCTGCCGCCGGATACTGCGAATGACGGGCAAGCGCAAAACGGTTTCGTAGAGGCTTGGGAAACCCCTTCGCAGAAAGAGATCGGGCATGCGCTGTTAGATTGTCCTGCTCGATTGGCCGTTGCAGATTAAGTTGTGGTGCCTCTGCCGACGGACAAATTTTTATATGCGGTTCATTCGCCACGAGCGCTCAAAGGGATTAAGATGGGAGTGGGTCTCGCGCGCACATGTGGCGCGGGCACGAACGGAGGCAGCACGGCGATGGGCACGGTGGCACAAACGACGAAGCAGCCTGGAATTGATCAGCTCTGCATCAACACGATTCGCACGCTTGCAATGGACGCTGTGCAGCAGGCAAACTCCGGCCATCCCGGCGCCCCGATGGGCCTCGCGCCAGTCGCGTACACGTTGTGGCAGCAGTTCCTCCGCTTTGATCCGGACGATCCGATTTGGCCGAACCGCGACCGCTTCGTTCTGTCCAACGGTCACGCATCGATGCTCCTGTATTCTTTGTTGCATCTGTCTGGCGTGAAAGCAGTGAATCCCAAGTATGAGCAGCTCGGCGAACTTGCAGTAAAGATGGAAGACATCAAACGCTTCCGCCAGCTCGATAGTAAGTGTCCAGGACACCCCGAATATCGATGGACTTCAGGCGTCGAAACGACAACAGGGCCGCTCGGTCAGGGCGTTTCGAATAGCGTGGGCATGGCCATTGCGAGCGACTGGCTCGCGCAACATTTTAACCGGCCGGGTTTTGAGATGTTCGATTTCAAGGTGTACGCAATCTGCGGCGACGGCGACATGATGGAAGGAATCTCCGG
Source organism: Candidatus Acidiferrales bacterium (assembly GCA_035264005.1). GTDB lineage: Bacteria > Acidobacteriota > Terriglobia > Acidiferrales > UBA7541 > DAHUXN01. The sequence continues at coordinate 1,822 of DATFQU010000072.1, read as the reverse complement.
CGAAGCAGCGTCGCTCGCGGGGCATCTCCAGCTCAAAAACCTGTGCTGGATCTATGACAACAACCACATCACCATCGAAGGGCATACCGATCTGGCGTTTGATGAGGACATTGCAGCGCGATTCGCGGGATACAAATGGAACGTGATGCACGTGCTCGACGCAAACAACACAGAAGCGCTTGCGGCTGCATTTGCGAGATTCGCCGCAGGAACGGGGAAGCCGACGCTGCTTGTCGTCGATAGCCATATTGCGTATGGCGCGCCGCACAAGCAGGATACAGCGGCAGCTCACGGAGAGCCCCTCGGCGAAGAAGAGATTCGCCTCACGAAGAAATTCTACGGCTGGCCTGAAGACGCAAAGTTTCTGGTGCCGGACGGCGTACGAGAAAATTTTGCGGCGGGCGTCGGCAAACGCGGAAAGCAGGCGCGCGACGAATGGATGAAATTATTCGACGCATACCGCGCGAAGTATCCGGAAATGGCGGCGCGTATTTTGCAAATGCAGCACCGCGAATTGCCGGAGGGCTGGGACAAGAATTTGCCGACATTTCCTGCGGACGCAAAGGGCCTAGCGACACGCGATTCGTCCGCAAAAGTCGAGAATGCCATTGCGGAGAATTTCCCGTGGCTGATCGGCGGATCGGCGGATCTGGCTCCGTCGACAAAGACGCTGCTCAAGTTTGACGGTGCTGGAGATTTCGAGCCGGGAAACTACGCGGGTCGGAATTTTCATTTTGGCATACGCGAACATGCCATGGGCGGCGTGCTGAACGGGCTTTCACTCTCGAAAATCCGGCCGTACGGGTCCACGTTCCTGATTTTCAGCGACTACATGCGCGAGCCGATCCGCTTAAGCGCCGTGATGGAAGTGCCGGTGATTTACGTTTTCACGCACGATTCGATTGGCGTGGGAGAGGACGGCCCAACGCATCAGCCCATCGAGCAGTTAGTCGCATTACGGGCGATTCCGGGGCTAATCATTTTGCGTCCCGGCGATGCCAACGAAGCGACGGAAGCGTGGCGCGTCATCATGCAGCTCTCGCACGAACCTGCCGCGCTCGTGCTCAGCCGGCAAGCGCTGCCTACGTTGGATCGCACGAAATACGCCTCTGCGGCAGGCGTTGCGAAGGGTGCGTACATTTTGGCTGATGCCGAAGACGGAAAGCCCGAGCTCTTGCTGCTCGCAACAGGAAGTGAAGTCTTCCTCGCAGTCGAAGCCTACGAGATTCTGAAGATGGATGGAATTCGCGCGCGCGTGGTGAGCATGCCTTCCTGGGAAATTTTCGATCATCAACCGGACGAGTATCGCGAAAGCGTGCTGCCCTCCGGCGTGACGGCTCGGATTTCCATCGAGCAGGCGTCAACGATGGGCTGGCAGCGCTACGTTGGCCCGCGTGGCAGGATGATCGGAATGCATACGTTCGGTGCGTCTGCGCCGCTCAAGGAGTTGCAGAAAAAGTTCGGCTTCGTGCCCGAAAGAGTTGTGGCCACCGCCAAAGAGCTCCTTGGCAAAGCGAGATAGACGATGCGAATCGGAATGGGCGCCGACCACGCAGGCTATTTGATGAAGGATCAGCTCGCCGCCATCCTGCGCGACGCGAAGCACGAAGTGACGGACTTTGGGACGAATGGCCCTGCATCGGTGGACTATCCGGATTTTGCGCAGGCTGTCGGAGAAGCACTGATCGCCGGGCGCATCGACCGCGGCATCGTGATTTGCGGCAGCGGCGTTGGTGCGTGCATCGCGGCGAATAAAATTCCGGGGATACGCGCCTGCATGTGCCACGATTCGTATTCCGCGCATCAAGGAGTACAGCACGAC
>DATFQU010000071.1:0-7969 GCA_035264005.1 Candidatus Acidiferrales bacterium | reverse complement strand
GCTGGTGGAACAAGGTGCGCTCTACCCGGCGCTATTCCGGCTGGTGCGCCAGGGATTGCTGAAGGCGAAGTGGGGCGCGTCGGACAACAATCGGCGCGCGAAATTCTACGAACTGACCAAGGCGGGGCAGAAACGGTTGCGGGAAGAGGCGGACGGCTGGAATCGCCTGGTCGTCGCGATCGGGTCAGCATTGAACACAAATCCGGAGAAGGTATGAAAATCCTCGCTTCGCTTCGTTCGTTTGCATCCACGGTTTTTCGCCGTGCCCGCATGGAGAATGACATGGATGAAGAGCTTCGAGTGCACATTCAAAGTCGCGCCAGCGACCTGGAACGAACTGGCCTGTCGCGCGACGAAGCGGAGCGGCAGGCTCGAATCGAATTCGGCGGCTACCAGAAGTACAAAGAACAGATCCGGGAGGATTCCGGAGCTGGCTTTTTCGAAGCACTGATTCAGGACATTCGCTACGGCGCACGCGTTTTGCGGAAGTCGCCGGCTTTTACCTTTGTAGCGGTGATTACGTTGGCGCTGGGCATTGGCGCGAACACGGCGATTTTCAGCGTTGTGGATTGGCTGATACTGCGGCCCCTTCCGATTGAGCGACCCAATCAGGTCGCTTTTCTGGAAGCCAGTTACAAAAACGGTGGCATTGACAATCAGTTCTCCTATCCTGACTTTCAGCGAATTCAGGAGCAGACCTCAAGCATCTTCTCCGGAACAACGGCAGTGGTCTTGTTCAAGATGGATGGCTTGAGCGTGGACGGAAAAAGCGAGCCGATGTGGGCGAACTATGTAGCCGGGAATTTCTTCAGTCTTCTTGGAGTCAAGCCGGCGGCGGGACGCTTCTTTTTGCTATCCGAAGGGAAGGTTGCCGGAGCCGACCCGATTCTCGTGCTCGGTTATTCCTATTGGAAATCGCGTTTCGACGGGGATCCGAACATCGTCGGTAAGAAAGTCACCGTCAATGGCCGGCCCATGACCATCATTGGAGTCGCGCCGAAAGGTTTCCATGGAGTTGCCGAGCTGCTGGACACGCAGGGATATATGCCAGTGGCGATGGCCGGTGTGACGCAAGATGATCCGGAGAGTTTCCTGGCTGATGAGAAGAGCGATGACCTCAGAGTCATCGTGCGTTTGAAACCGGGGACGAGCTTCGAACGAGCGCAGTCCGTCCTGCAAGTCGTCGCGCAGCGCCTCCCTCGAGCGAAGGAGAATCACGCCGCAATGACGGTGCTTGCTGCTCCACTTGGCCCGGTCAGCTTGACATCAGGGCCTGCAGTTCGGCCTGAGCTCGACCTTGTCAGCGCGTTGTTCTTGATTCTCGCAGGCGCTGTTCTTGTTTTGGCGTGCATGAACATCGCCAACCTGTGCCTGGTTCGCATCGCTGCTCGCCGGCGCGAAGTCGCTATGCGCGCCGCCCTTGGAGCCACCCGGAGCCGCTTGATTCGCCAATTGCTCACGGAGAGCCTGCTTCTGGCGACACTGGGCTGCCTCGGTGGAGTCCTTCTCGGAATCGCTGCCAGCGGTGCTTTCGGCTCGATCTCATTGCACACGGCAATCCCCACCGTTTTGGATTTCCGCTTCGACTGGCGGGTCTTCGCCTACGCGCTGGCGGCAGCGGTTCTGACAGGCATTTTGGTCGGAATCACACCTGCGCTGCGCGTCTCGCGCACGGATCTAAACGACGTCCTGCATGAAGGCGGGCGGGGATCAACAGCAGGACGCCAGCGCCTGCGCGGCGTGCTCGTGGTTGCGCAAGTTGGAGGCTCGCTGATGCTGCTGATTGTTGCTGGACTTTTCGTTCGCAGCCTGGGAAAAATCCAGCACATCAATCTCGGCTTCGATGCGAGTCACGTCCTGAACGCGACGATTGACCCCCACGAAGCCGGCTATCAGAAAGCTCAGGCTCGCGAATTTCAGAAGACGCTCGTCGCGCGCGCCCGCGCTCTGCCGGGCGTGGCGTCAGCAAGCCTTGCGTGGACTGTCCCGATGAGCTATGCGAGTTATTACGACCGCATCAAAATCGATGGTTATCAGCCTGGCCCCAACGAAGCGATTCCCGCCGCCGGCCTCAACGCCGTCTCGCCAGGTTATTTCGAGACGATGAGCATCCCGCTGCTGCAAGGCCGTGATTTTCACGATTCCGATGATCAGAAATCTCAGAGCGTCGCCATCGTGAATCAGAACTTCGTCGACCAGTACTGGCACGGGCAAAATCCTATCGGACGGCACTTCAGCATGCTCGACGATCCAAGCCATGCCATTGAAGTTGTCGGCGTAGCGCGGAACAGCCGCGATCAGGATATTTTCACAAACAACGATGCCTTCTTTTACGTGCCGCTCGCACAGAACTACCAGTCGCTCACCACGCTTCAGCTACGCGCGGTTTCCACACCGGAATCGCTGGCTCCGGAAGTCACTTCCTTGGTTCGCTCCCTCGATCCGGCCATGCCTGTCGCTGATGTGCAGTCGATGACTACTGTGCTTTATGGCTTGAACGGGTTTCTCCTGTCCCAATTTGCGGCTTTCCTCGTCGGCGCTCTGGGAATCCTAGGACTGCTGCTTGCGCTCGTTGGCGTATATGGAGTGATTTCATTTGCAGCCAGCCAGCGAACGCACGAGATCGGCATCCGCATGGCGCTGGGCGCGCAGCCAGTACAGATTCTGAAAATGGTTCTGGGGCAGGGAGTCGTCATCGTGGGGATTGGCGTTGTGTGCGGGCTTGTCGCAGCGGGCGCGCTTGCGAGGCTGGTGGGCAATTTCCTGTTTGGAGTCGCGCCGCTCGATCCTGTGACTTACGTCAGCGCGTCATTCGTGCTGGGCGCGATTGCGCTGCTGGCTTGCTACATTCCGGCGCGACGCGCCATGCGCGTTGACCCGATGGCGGTGTTACGGAGCGAGTAATTATGAGGTTCCTTCCGACCGTTCGATTGTTCTTATCCACAGTGTTTCGCCACGCCCGTGTTGAAGATGAGATGGACGAGGAGCTTCGGTCGCACATCGAGAATCGTACCGCTGATCTCGAGCGAGAGGGCCTGTCGAGCCCTGAAGCGGCGCGGCGCGCGCGAATCGAGTTCGGCGGCTTCCAGAAATTCAAGGAACAGTGCCGCGAGGCCCTTGGCGCGTCGCTGATCGAGACGCTGGTTCAGGATGTTCGCTACGGGTTGCGTACGCTCCGTAAGTCTCCGGGCTTCACGGTAGTTGCCATTCTTACGCTGGCGCTTGGGATAGGCGCGAGTACAACTGTCCTCAGTGTGGTGAGCGGGCTGATCCTTCGTAAGCCACCGGTGCGCGACCCGGATGGGCTACTTACGATCAACAGCAAAGACCCCGCCAACGTTTTTGCCGCGGATCGCTCCCACGTTTCTGTGGCGGACTATCTCGATTGGCGCGCGCAAGCGACGGACTTCAGCAGTATCGCTGCAGCGAACTTCGACAGCTTTACGGTCAGTGGCGGGGGTGTGACGCCGGAATTCGTGCCCGGCGCGTGGGTCTCGGCAAACTTTTTCCAGGTGATGCAAATTCAACCAGTGATTGGGCGCACGTTTCTTCCCGGCGAAGACCAGGCAGGCAAGGATCAGGCTGTTGTAATCGGCACTCAGCTATGGCGCGAAGAGTTTGCCGCGGATCCCCATGTTCTAGGCGGGTCGCTCGAAGTCAACGGCAACAGTCACACCATCGTGGGCGTAATGCCGGACGCCTTCAGCCAGTATGACTCGTCAGCGCAGTTTTGGATGCCACTGGTCATTTCCTCCGGCGATTTGGCTCCGGCGCAGCGCGGCGTTCGCACACTGCGCGTTTTCGGGCGACTCAAGTCCAGTGAAAGCGTCGCGGAGGCCTCGGCGGAGATGACCGCAATCGCCGCGCGACTGGCAAAAGCGCATCCGGACACGAACAAGGGCTGGGGCGCGAACGTGATGACTGAGCAGCGCTATATGGTCAGCGACTGGAACGTTGAGAGTGCGCTCTTCATTCTGATGATAGCTGTTCTTCTGGTGCTTTTGATCGCTTGCGCCAACGTTGCCAGCATGCTTCTTGCAAGGAATTCAAGTCGCACTCAGGAATTTTCGATCCGTGCGGTGCTTGGAGCGGGAAGATGGAGGCTTGCGCGCCAGCTGCTCACCGAATCCCTCTTACTCTCGATCTCCGGCGGCGCACTGGGGATTTGTCTTGCGTATTGGAGCCTACGCGCGATTCTGACGCAGTTCAATTGGAATGCAATTGTCCTAGCAACAGCACAAGTGATCGGGATTGATTCGCGAGTGTTAATCTTTACTGCAGCGATTTCGATTCTCGTCGCAATTATCGTGGGGGTTGCGCCAGCAGTACGCGTTTCCCGTCGTGATCCGGGGGAGCGGCTGAAACAGGCCGGGCGTGGAACAACTACTGCTCCTCAACGCCATCGTTTGCAACGGGTGCTGGTGGTTGCTCAAATCGCACTTTCACTGATTTTGCTCACCACTGCGGGACTTTTCGTCGAAGGCTTCATTCATGAAATGCGCGCCGCCGTGGGTTTCAATTCGCAGAACGTGCTGACGGCGTCTGTGAATTTGCGCGGACTGGAGTATTACGGAGCAGCACAACGGCAATCGTCTTTCTATCAGAATCTGTTGCGAAAGATGCAGGAATCCCCGGAAGCGGAAGCGGCCGCGCTGACAAGCAGTCTGCCCTTTGACGGGTCGGATTCGATGCGGTTCGTGGTCGAGGGCCATCCGGTTTCCAAGCCTGCGGCTCAGCCATCGAGCGGCTATTTTGTCGTCAGTCCGGGATATTTCAAGGCGCTGCACATTCCGATTTTGCAAGGCCGCGAATTCACATCCTCGGACGGGCCACGTGCGTCGCCTGTTGCAATTGTGGACGCTGCTTTTGCACGGCGCTATTTCCCGGACGAGAATCCCGTTGGCCGCCATCTCTTGATTGATAGCGCGGGGCGGCCCGGCGAGAAATGGAGTGAAATTGTTGGAGTCGTGGGCGATGTTAATGAGATTCTTGGCCAAGAGAGGCCACGGCCACACATTTTTGAGCCTTTTCTGGCACATCCCCAGGGCGATATGAGCGTTGTAATCCGCACGCATGGGGCGCCGACGGCGTTTTCCGATTCGCTGCGCCACGCTATATGGGCCGTCGATAGCGCTCAAGCAATCAGCAAAGTGAAAACGATGGATCGGGTGATCGCGGATTCAGGACAAGGCGACAACATCATGAGCGAATTGATGGGCGGCTTCGCGTTCATCGCTCTGGTGATGGCGGCTGCAGGAATCTATGGGGTGCTTTCGTATCTTGTGGCGCAACGCACGCACGAAATTGGAATTCGCATGGCGCTTGGCGCGGAGCGGCGCAAGGTGCTGCGGCTGATCATGCGGAATGGCGGAGTTCTGATCGCGATTGGAGTCGGCGTAGGAGGTTTAGTTTCCGTTGCGCTGCCGCAAGTAGTTGGTGCAGTCATGAGCGGGCTTGGAATTCACGAATGGGGGATTCTCGTCGCGGGCACGACGCTCACAGTTGCCATCGTTGCGCTCCTTGCGTCTTACATTCCCGCCCATCGGGCCACACGCGTTGATCCGATGGTGGCTCTGCGCCACGAATAGCTCTCAAGGCGCAAGAAAGCGGGTGATCCGCCATAGTTAATCGTTTGGTTACGATTGGCGAAAACCGAACAGAAAGTTCTTGCGCGCGATTCCTGTTGCTGAGTAAGATAACGCCCCTAAGGAGCTCCCACGTGCCCAAGGAAAAGCCCAAAGTAAACATTGGCGAAGTGATTCGTTCGTACCGCAACGACCGCGGACTTTCGCAGGGCGATATCGAACGGCGCACGGGACTGCTGCGCTGCTATCTTTCCCGCGTGGAAAATGGTCACACGGTTCCTTCGCTGGAAACGCTAGCGAAAATCGCGGAAGCCATGGAAATCAGCCTCGCGGATTTTTTCCCCGGCGCGGACACTCCGCAAGACCGCGAAACGAAGAAAATGCTGGGCGAGCTTTCCGAAGAGGAGATTCGCTTTCTTGCGGACATCAAGAAATACAGCACCACGCTCACAGACGACGACAAGAAGCTCGTGCTGGCCATGATCCGCAAAATGGCTACCGTTGTTCCACGCGCCGTCGCATCGGCCCCACGAAGCCGCTCCGCAAGCCGTCCTGGGTACTGAAGCCAAGCACGCGGCATTCAGCCGCCATGGTTTTCCGAGCTTAATCTAAATTGAGGGTGCTGATCCGCGCGAGAGGCGTGAGCTTACTTGCGCACGATGCTGTCGGGAGTGGGCAGCGTAACGATTGCACGGTAGACTTTTCCTCGGCCAATTACCAGACCTTTCGCGCGGGCTTCCACTTCGAACTCGAGGAAGCGACCATCGTCTCCGATGAGACGCGCCTCGGCTTGGACCGTAGTTCCTTGCGGCACGGCTTTCAGGTGGTCCACTTCGATGCGCGTTCCGACGCTGATTGTTCCCGCGGGCAGGTGGTCCTGGATCGCCCTGGCTGCAGCGACTTCCATCAGGCCGATCATCGCCGGTGTGGAAAAAATCGCAGGGAGATCAGGATTGTAGGCGGCGATGGTCCACTGAAATTCGACGATTTTTTCGACGGTCGCTCGCAGGTTCTTAGGAAATTGCGGCATCGGGTGCCGAGCGGAGGCGGATTTGGCTTTCGCGTGCTGGCGGGAAGCAGCGGCGCGCTTTGTTTTGGTTTTACGCGCGGGGCGCCGCGAAGGCTTCACAGTTCCTCTCGCGACGGCTCTGGCGAATATGGGGCGTGGAAGAAATCTTTCACAACTTCTGCGAACGTCATGCCGAATTGTTTCCAGAGGCGCTTGCGAAGGCTGCGATAGTCTTGCACTCCGCTGAAAAGATCGCGCAACAGGTCGCGAAACGTCGCGCTGCGTCGCGCGAACTGAACCATGCGCGTGGTGACGGCGCCTCCCAGGAAGGTGCCGCGGAAGACGCGGCTCACCAGGTGCGTTGCGATTTCCAGGTCCGCGACAAATTCCGAGCGCAGCCGCGCGGGATAGCTTTCCGGCTGGCCCGCAATAAGGGCCTCCGCGAGCAGGTCACCAGAGCGTAGAGCGTAGAACAGGCCTTCGCCAGTGATGGGGTCGACGCACGCAGCGGCGTCTCCCGCAAGTGCCCAGTTGGCTCCGGCGATTTTCCTGTGTCGCAAAGTGACGAACTCGGGCGACGGCAGAACGTGGCTGTAAAAACGCGCGCCTTCGTTAGGAATCTTCTCCTCGCGGATGAAACCGTCGAGTAAGTCGCGCAGCGACTGCGTAGTGTATTCCGCCATTTTTGCGCAGATTCCGACGGAAAGATGATCGGTGCGGGGGAAAGACCAGATGTAGCCGGACATGCGGTCCAGGAACTTGATTTTGACGAGTTCCTCTTTGGCGGGAATGAAATACCCGAGAGTAACTTCCAGATCCTTTGGGCGGAGCGGCGTGGTTCCGGGGAGCAGCTGATTACGCGCGCCCCCTGCGAGCACGACGAAATCAGCAGCGTGCTCTTTTCCTGCTGCGGTGAGTTGCACCAGTCCGGATGCGGTTTCGACGCGGGTGACGCGCGCATGCACCGTTTGGCATCCGGCGGCTTCGGCGCGGTCGAGCAAGAGGCCGTTCAAGACAGCGCGAGAGTAAATCACCAACGGGCGGGACATTTCAAAGCGCGCGCGGTGTCCGCGGCTGGAAATGAGCTCGGCGCTATGAATTTCTCTCTTTGCAGCAGGGTTGTCCAGCAGGAATGGGTATTTTTCGATGGCCTTATGCGTCAGGCCGCCGCCGCAGGGCTTTTCCCAGGCGAGATGCTCGTCAAAAAGAGTGACGCCGAACCCGGCACTGCTCAGTTTCTCGGCGCAGAGAGCCCCAGCAGGCCCGCCGCCCACAATGGCAATTTGCTTCATTTATTTGAAAGCTACCGACAGACGAGATTGGCGCGTCCGTCCGAACCTGAAAGTATAGCATCATCTTATCGCCTGCAAATTTC
>DATFQU010000070.1:0-4832 GCA_035264005.1 Candidatus Acidiferrales bacterium | reverse complement strand
CGAGGATAATGAATTCTCGGATGAGCTTCGTGAGCATCTGGATCTGCTTACGGAAGAAAATGTCCGGCGCGGCATGCCGCTGACCGAAGCACGGCGCGAGGCGAAGATTCGGCTGGGAGGTACGGCGCAACTTCGCGAAACACATCATGAACTCACAGGAGTTCCCTTCCTCGAAACGCTGTTCCAAGATATCCGTTATGCGCTGCGGATGCTCCGCAGATCCCCGGGCTTCACCGCCGTCGCCGTGCTAACCCTCGCCCTCGGAATTGGCGCGAACACTGCCATCTTCAGCGCCGTCTACGGAATTTTGCTCAAGCCGCTGCCATACCACGACGCTTCTCGCTTGGTTGAACTGAGCAGCAGGCGCTTTAGCAACGGCGTATCTCTGTACGATGGTGTTTCGGATGCCGCGGTGAAAAACATCTCCGCGCAATGCCCGGCAATCGGACAAATTGCCGAGTTCGAAACGCAAAGCTACACACTTACAGGCCAGCTTGCTCCGGAGCTCCTGTCTAGTGCGGAGGTCTCGGGAAACTTCTTTTCTGTTCTCGGCGTTCATCCTTTGTTGGGCCGCCCGATTCTTCCATCAGACATCGCCGCAAATAATAATCACGTCGTCGTACTTAGCTACGACGTGTGGAAGGCGCTGCTCGGCTCCGATCCGAACTCGATCGGCAAAAAGCTCACGCTCGACGGCAACGAGTACACCATTGTCGGCGTGATGCCGCGCGAATTTACATACGGATCGGGCGAACGCGGCCTGTGGGTGCCACGGCCGAAGATAGCCGACGACACTGATCGCGCATCGCGCGAAGCACAGGTTGTAGCCAGGCTTAGGTCTGGTGCGGTGCTAGGCCAGGTGCAGTCGCAACTCAAAGTGCTCAGCGCGCGCCTGTCTGCCGCTTACCCAAAAACGGACGGTGGCTGGGATATATCTGCGGGCGCAATGAAGCAGGATCAAATCGACACAGGAGATCTCGGACCGTCTCTTCTGCTGCAACTGCTGGGCGCAGTAGGCTTAGTGCTGCTAATTGCGTGCGTCAACGTAAGTGCTCTTCTACTGGCTCGCGGTTGCGTCCGGCAAAAAGAGGTGGCCATTCGCCAGGCGCTCGGAGCTACGCGCCTGCGCATCGTGCGGCAGTTTCTGTGCGAAAGCGTTTTGCTCGCGCTCGTCGGCGGCGCCTTCGGCCTCGTCTTTTCGATTGGCGGAATTGGTTTGGAGCGCGCAGTTGCGCCGCCGAACACGCCTCGGCTCGCCAATGTGCAGCTCGACGCCAATGTCTTCTGGTTCACGCTGGGCATATCTGTGTTGGCCGGAATTTTTTTCGGCCTTGCGCCCGCGTTGCAAGTATCCACGCGCCGCACCGGAGCCACATTCGCTGAGAGTTTGACTCAATCGCTGGCCGGGTTTTCAGAGTGGTTGCCGAAAAAATTGCGCGGCGCTCTGGTGATTGTCGAAGTTGCGCTCGCCGTAGTATTGGTTATTGGCGCGGCCCTGGTTACCCGAAGCTTTCAGAACTGGCTGGCCGTCGATTGGGGATTTCGCACCGACCATGTGCTGACCATGTCCGTGAATTACAGCAAAGCCGTTTGCAACCAAGCAAGCAAAGAGGAGGATGCTCACACCGAATGCTTGCTGGCAGTGCAGGATATTCTTCGCCGCGTACAGTCCGTCCCTGGCATCGAAAAGATTGCCGCCTCGTCGAGCATTCCTATGGTCAGTGATAACATCGTGATGACTTCCACCGTGCAGGGGCAAACGCAGAAGCTGGGATTCTCAAATGGCGTCCCTCTTTTTAAGCGCATCATCACGCCGGAATATTTCGACGCTGTCGGAGTGAAATTCGTCGGCGGGCGGGACTTCACAAGCGCGGACTCGCAGGGCGCTCCTCCGGTCGTAATCGTGAACCAGACATTTGCAGCGAAATTTCTCTCCGGCCACGCATTGGGAAAACAAATTAGCGAGGGCAATAGCAAGAACGGCCAGCCGCAGTGGATGACGGTTATTGGGGAAGTTCGAGACACGCAAGTTTTCGGCCCAAACGCTCCTTACTTTCCGGAGTTCTTCAAACCCTTCGCGCAATCTTCGGAAAAGATGGCTGGAAATCTGATCGTGCGCACTGCCGCGGATCCCATGTCCATGGCGGCCGCCGTCGAGCATCAGGTCTGGGCCGTGGATAAGAATGCGCCGGTCACAAAATTGAAAACGATGGACCAGATTGTCGCTGAGCAATACGCGGAGCCCCGTTTTCAGGCAATTCTGCTCGGCTCATTCGGCGCGCTCGGCTTGATTCTCGCGATGGTCGGTGTTTATGGCGTGATTTCCTATGGTGTGGTACAGCGAACGCGCGAGATTGGCATCCGTATGGCGCTCGGCGCACAGCAGGGCAGGGTGCTTCGCACGATCCTTCGCGAGGGCATGTTGCTTGCCTCGGCTGGAATCGCGTTGGGAGTCGGCGGCGCGCTAGCAATGAATCGTGTGCTCGAAAGCCTGGTGTTCGAGATTAGTCCCACCGATCTCACAACATTCCTCGGCGTGACGATCGTGCTCGTCCTGGTCGCCCTGTTGGCCTGCTACATTCCCGCGCGGAGGGCGATGAAGGTCGATCCGATGGTGGCGCTCAGATACGAGTAGGCTAGCTTACATTTTCCCCGCTCGGGCGTTCGTCCGCGGAATCCTGCTATAAATTGACCCCACTTCTCGCAAAGGCCTCTGTTCGCAGAATGCTGCTATAATTCAGCGCTTCAGGAATACGCTTATCTAATGAGCACGCAAAAAAAGAAGAGTGCGGCGCGCGGAGGTTCGCGCAAAGTCACGCGCAACGCGTCACACGGGGCGGCGCGCATTGTTGCGCGCGCTGAATTTCCAACGGAATACGGGCGCTTCAAGATTCTCGGATTCGAAGGCGCAGAGAAGCTGAGCCTGACCGGTACAGCGGAAACGGCGGTGGCGCTGCAGCATGGAAAAATCCGCCGCGGCGATGCGCCGCTGGTGCGTATTCATTCGCAGTGCCTGACGGGAGACGTGTTCCATTCCGAGCGATGCGATTGCCGCGCGCAACTGGAAATGGCGCTGCGAGAAACCGCGAAAGCGCGGTGCGGCATTGTGCTTTATTTACCGCAAGAGGGCCGCGGCATCGGCTTAATGAACAAGCTGAAAGCTTACGAGCTTCAAGACGGCGGCAAGGACACGGTGGAAGCGAATCGCGAACTCGGATTCGAAGCAGACCATCGCGATTACAAATTCTGCGCTGATGCGTTGAAGCTGATGGGCGTGACGAAAGTGAAGCTGCTCTCGAACAATCCCGACAAAGTGGCGCAGCTCGAACGCGGAGGCATTCGCGTTGTCGAACGCGTGCCCTGCCAGCCGCGCATTAGCCGGCATTCGCGGGCTTACCTGCAAACCAAGAAAGAGAAACTGGGGCACATCTTCGGCAAGATTTGACGCGAAGCGCGTGACACTTTCACTGAATTACCCGCCGCCAACGAAGTGAACGATTTCGTAGACGTCGTTTGCCGCAACCGCAGTTCCCTGCCACTGTGCGCGAGGAAGGATGTCGCGGTTCCGCTCGATGGCGACGCGGTCGCCAGCGATTCCGAGATGACCGAGCATGTCAGCAACGCTCAGACCATCCGGAATTTCGCGCGATTCGCCGTTGATGGTAACGATCAACGTTCTGCCTTAGGCGCGCCGCTTTTCGATTTCGCGCGCAGAACGAAGCGAATCTCGTCGATCGCTTCCGAAGCGCCAGCGTCAGCTCGAATGACGAGCTCGGCGCCGTGCGAGGCGCTGTTTGGCACCGCGAAACGAACTTGCGCGAGGCCGTCAGGGCCGGTTCTCGCCTTGAAGTGCGTTTTTTCCAGTGGGCCGCTCAAATACGCTTCGATCTGAGCGTCACGGATCGGCGCATCATCCGAGCGCCGTAACACCTGCAGGTCAAGCGTCGCCTGCCCCGCCACAAGCCAGGAGTTCGCGTTCAGTAAACGAACTCGAATCCCATGCGATTCATCCGTGTCCGCCCGTGCGCTGGGCGGAATGGAAATTGTACCTATGCGGACTTCTTCGATTACCGAGCGATGCTGATCCTCGACGCGCTCTCCCAACGCGTCTTCCGAGTATTCCGGCGTCGCCGCAAAATCAGAATAGCTGGAATTTCTGCGATGCAGGATTCTCCCGCCATGATAGACGAGCGTAACGATGTTGAATTGCGGCTCGCCATACTCTTCCGTTTGCACATGGAAGACATCGTTTCCAACACTCACATCCGAATTGAATCCCGAGCTCATTTGCAGGATAATCCTTCGCTCTTTACGGCCTGCGGCGCAAAAAGCGGTCGCAAAAAATTTTCTGGTGTTGATTGACCAGAAGCTAGTGCCTCGATATTATAGCAGTGCATCGAAAATGAACGGAAGCTACCTCGACGCGTACGCGCCACTACTGCTGATGTTCCTGCTCGCCGCAGGATTAGCCGCCGTTTTGATTATTGCTTCTACTGTAGTTGGCCGGCACCTGAATTCCCGCGCGAAAGACCAGCCTTATGAATGCGGCATTCGCCCTACGGGAGACGCTCGCGAGCCTTTTTCGGTGCATTTTTACATGGTCGCGATGATTTTCATTTTGTTTGATATCGAAGCAATTTTCCTTTATCCCTGGGCAATTGTTTTCAAGCAGCTGAAGATGTTCGGCTTCGTGGAAATGCTTCTGTATATTGTCATTCTGGTGGTCGGCTATGTTTATTTGTGGAAGAAGGGCGCGTTGGAGTGGAAGTAGCCGGCTGTCAATAACCGGGATTCATACGAGTGGAATCACAGCAACAAGATAGCCCGCTGGC
>DATFQU010000069.1:0-2726 GCA_035264005.1 Candidatus Acidiferrales bacterium | reverse complement strand
CACGATCCACGAACGAAAGTACACATGGTTCGTGACAGCCTGCAAATGTTCGGCGATCTGTGGCAGATTCGCTGGAACGCCATGGTCGGGCGTTATCCTCACACAAAATAACGCCCGAAATTCTCAGCCTTGTCGCCCGCTGCTTTACATCTTTCCGCCCTGCCGCTGCGCCGTCGGAGGAAGCATGCCGTTCATCCGCAGATACGCCGCTTCCGCGCTGTAATGGTCATACAAGTCCGCTACCAGCGTAATCATGATTCTCGCGCGCGGCACAGACCCGCGAAAACCCGGTACCATTTCGTTCAGCTTCGAGTCGTCCGTCTTGTCCAGCACTCCGCTGCAGTAGTCGAACGAAGCCTTGAGCGCAGTCACCAGCTTGTCCTTCGGATCCGTCTCCGAAAGCTGCTCCTGCTCTGGCGGCTTCGTCCCCGCAATCGCCGCGCACAAGTGCATGTTCGACTGCGCCAGATGCATGATCAAATGCCCGAACGTAATCTGGTCCGGCGTCGGGTGGTAGCTGTACTTGTCCGCCGGCATCTGTTCTGCCGCCGCAGTGATCGCCTTGGCATGCTGCGCGACCATTGCTTTCACGGAATCGGTCACCGGATTTCCTGATGCCGCGGCCTCCTGGGCTTTGGCCGCAAAGGGTACAAATGCAAAAATCGCAAACAAAATCACAAAGCGTCTCATCGAACGCCTCCTCTCCTGTCAAAGCACGTTGAGCATAGCTCCCTCGTTGGACCCAGCCAAGAACAATCAGGGCATGCCGACGAACTTTGCAATACAAAGTACTTGACAGAATATCGCCGCCGCGCTATCCTTCCCGCATGAGCATTCCTGAGCCCGTCCATCGCTCCAACTCTCCGGTCGCCATCGACGACCACGCTCGCGAGAATCTTCGCTTCATCCGCGAAACCATGGAGCGCGCCGGCTCCTTCACCGCCGTTCCCGGATGGGGCGGAATGGCCCTCGGCATCACCGCTCTTGGCGCTGCGTTCGTCGCCGCTCAGCAGTCCACGCGTGCAGAATGGCTCGTTGTTTGGCTCATCGAGGCCGCCATCGCCATCGCCATCGCCGGCTGGAGCACGCTCGTCAAAGCACGCCGCGCTCACGATTCGCTCCTCTCCGGACCCGCGCGCAAATTCGCGCTGAGCTTCGCCCCGCCCGTCTTCGCCGGAGGAATTCTCACCTATGTTTTGTTTCATGCCGGTCTGCCTTCCGCCATTCCCGCCACTTGGCTCCTTCTCTACGGCACCGGAGTAATGACCGGAGGCGCATTCTCCATTCGCGTTGTTCCCTTTATGGGTCTGTGCTTCATCGTTCTGGGCACGGTAGCGTTTTTCTGTCCCGCATCGTGGTCCGATGTTCTGTTGGGAATCGGCTTCGGCGGCTTCCACATTGTTTTTGGCGCGATCATTGCGAGGAATTATGGCGGCTAAATCCGCAGCGGCCCGCACGTCACAAGAGCGTGCTTCGCATGAGAGCGAATCCGTTCGCACTCACGGTGCCGAGGAATCCGCGCGCAATCTCGACCGCCTCATTCACGAACGCACCCGTCTCGGCATCGTCAGCGCCCTGGCCGTCAACACAACGCTTAGCTTCAATGCCCTGAAAAAACTCGTCGGCGCAACCGACGGCAATCTCAGTGTCCACGCGCGCAAGCTCGAAGACGCCGGCTACATTTCCTGCACCAAATCCTTTGCCGGGCGTCTGCCAAAGACCGAATACCGCCTCTCTGCCGCCGGCCGCAAGGCGCTCGAACGCTATTTGGATCACATGGAAGCTTTGATTCACGCAACACGGGAAGGTTAGAGCAGCAAAATCAGGCCAGCAAAATTTTTTTGCCGAGAGGCTTTATGAAAGAAAGTACTTTATACATCGTTCCATCGAAGCAGAAACAAATCCATCTCGCAATTCTCATGGACGGCAACGGCCGCTGGGCCGCATCCCGCGGCTTGCCGCGTTCCGCCGGCCATCGCGCAGGAGTCGAAGCCGTCCGCCGCGTCGTCCATGCCGCTCCAGCTCTCGGCATCGGCACGCTCACGCTCTTCGCATTTTCCTCGAGCAACTGGCAGCGTGAAGCCCAGGAAGTCGGCGCTCTGTTTGGCCTCCTTGAGAAGTTTTTCTACTCCGAAGCGGCACACTCCCACGAGCACGATATTCGCATCAGCGCCATCGGCCGCCGTGACCGTTTGCCCAGCACTTTGCTCGCCGCCATCGAAGCCGTCGAATCCGCCACCGCGCTCAATTCGGGACTCGACCTTCGCATCGCCGTGGACTACTCCGCGCGCGAAGCCATGCTCCGTACCGCCTGCTGGATGGTCTCCAGCACCGAAGTTACCCAGCGCGAATTCTCGCGCCGCCTCGCCGAAGTCACCCGCGCGCCCGAAAATTCGCCCGATGTGGACTTATTGATCCGTACCGGCGGCGAGCAGCGCCTGAGCGATTTTCTCCTGTGGGAATGCGCTTATGCCGAGCTGTATTTCACCGAGCGCATGTGGCCCGATTTCACGGCCGCCGATCTCGAACTGGCCATGCGCGATTTCCGTGGCCGCGACCGCCGCTTCGGCGCCGCCTCCGCGACCGTCGCCAGCGCCTCCGCCAGTTGAGGATGCACTTGAGACTCTCACGCATGTTGACTTTGTCGGTGCTGACAGCAACGTGGTTATTAGCGTCGGGCTGCGGGGCTGACACGGTTTGGGAGAATGAAACTCGATCCCCGGATG
>DATFQU010000068.1:0-6223 GCA_035264005.1 Candidatus Acidiferrales bacterium | reverse complement strand
CCATGCACTTCGTAATGGTTCACCTGGACGTTGTCCGGCTCGATGATGAACGCATCAATCAGCAGCAACGCCACAGCGGCCACAATCGCCAGCAGAATGATGTGCCGCCTCCACCACGGCGCGCGCTTGGCGGTTTCTTTTCCTGAATTCACCGGCAGGAATTCCCCTAAAATTCGAATCCTCAACTATACCGGGCTTCCCGCGCCCGGCGAAGCGGCGATTTCCTCGCCTTCAATATATAATTGCCTTCTCACATGAACGTGCTTGTGGAAGCCGTCCGCCAGAAAAAAATGGCGGCCCTTGCCTCTGTCGCCAGCGCCGTGGTTCTCGTCGCGCTGAAGATTTTTCTGACGCTCCGCACCGGCAGCTTGGGCGTTCTCTCCGAAGCGCTGCATTCCAGTCTCGATCTCATCGCCGCCGTGATCACTTTTTTTTCCGTCCGCGTCGCCGACAAGCCCGCCGACGCCGATCACACCTACGGCCACGCCAAATTCGAAAGCTTTTCCGCTTTCGTCGAAACCACGCTCTTGCTCTTGACCGCTCTCTACATCATCTGGGAAGCCCTGCAGCGTCTGATTTTCCGCGGTGCCGCTCTGCGACCCGGCTGGCTCGCCATCGTGCTGCTCATTGTCATGGTAGGAATTGACTCGACTCGCGCCCGCGCCATCTCACGCGTGGCTCATCGCTTCCCCAGCGAAGCTCTCGAAGCCGACGCTTTGCATTTCTCAACCGACGTCTGGAGCACCAGCGCTGTTCTACTCGGCCTCATCGCTGTGTGGCTCGGCCAGATATTTTCGATTTCGTGGCTGCGCTACACCGACTCGATCGCCGCCCTCATCGTTGCCGGCGTCATCATCTGGGTCGGCTGGCACCTTGGACGCCGCACGCTCGAAGCGCTTCTCGATGTCGCTCCCGCAGGATTGCAGGAAAAAATCTCAGCCGCGGTCGGAAAAATCGAAGGTGTTCTCGACGTCGATCGCGTCCGTCTGCGCCGCGCCGGCCAACGCTATTTCGTCGACGTCAGCGTCGGCGTCCCGCGCACGATCAGCGTCGAAGAAGCTCATGCCACTAGCGACCGCGTCGAAAGCCGCATCGCCGAAATTGTTCCTTCCGACGTTGTCGTTCACACTGAACCGCGCGCGCGTTCCGGCGAAAACTTCCTCGAATCCATTCGCGCCACTGCGCAGCGGCGCGGCCTTTCCGTTCACGAACTCTCCGCGCATCAAGTCGACGGCCGCCTCTTCATCGAATTGCATCTCGAAGTGGACGAGAGTTCCAGCCTCCGCGACGCTCACCGCCTCGCCACCGAGCTTGAACAAGATCTGCTCCGCCAGGCCGACGGCAACGCTTCCATCAACATTCACATCGAGCCGCTCGGAGCGCACATCGCCGGCGGCGAAGAAATGAAGGAACTCGCCACTGATGTCCGCGACTTCATCAACACTCTGGCCGCTGAATTTCACGAGCTGACGGATTGCCACGACGTGCACGTTCGTTCCGTCGAGCACAAAATTCTCGTCTCCTGCCACTGCACCATGAACGGCAATCTTCCCATCACGGAAGTTCACGACGTCACCGCCGCCGTCGAAGACCGCGTCAAAGAGCATTTCCCGCAAATTTACCGCCTCACCATCCACCCCGAACCGGTGGACGAAAACTAGGAAGAATTAACTCGGCGGTAATAAAGAAACGTGAAGGGGCAAAAGGGGCCAGGAGTGGCCCTTATGACCGATTCCCCATATCGGGACAAAGAGACAAATTGTCTTTTTTCCACAAGCAAAACTGCCCGGAATTGGCCTGTTTTTGAGAGACATTGAAAAATGGTCTTTTTGACCATTTTCGAGGCGGCGAAATTTTGGAATTTGCGGATTTGTTAGGAAAAACGCAAAATTGTGGACCACGGTTGCCGCCGGACTGTAGCGACGCTGCGAGACGGCGACCAGGCCAATTTCGAAAAAACGGACCAAAATCAGGTTATAGAACCAGGCCATTCTCCTAGATCTCTTAGGAGTGATGAGGGCTAGTTACTGACAATAGAATGTGTGCCATTTGGGCGCGTCATTCAAGCTTGGAACTCTTAGTTGACCTGCTATCGCAATAATGCGATAAGCTAAAACCAGATGAAACAATCCGTGAAGCGCGACAAGCACAGTGAGGTTATTGGGCAGCGCGCCCGAAAGAGCGCAGCCTACCGCAAGAGTTTCGAGCGCACCCTGCATCAGATCGACCTGGCTCTTCTGGTCCGTGAGATGCGAGAGGATGCGGGGCTGACCCAGGCTGAACTTGCCAAGAAGGTTGGCACCACGCAATCCGTGATTGCCCGCCTTGAGGACGCAGAATACGCAGGGCACTCGCTCACAATGCTGGAGCGCATCGCTACGGCCTGCGGCGTGGCCCTAAAGCTCCACGCCGAAAAGAAACCGAACTTCGACCGCGAGGTAGCACTGGTATAACGGCAGGCATAAGAGCGAGTTGCAGGAGCGAGAAATGGCAGAGATGACGGCACCGGCAGATAAGCTCAAGGCTATAGGTGTCCTCGTGGAGGAAATCTGTAACTACCGGCCCCGGCTGGAAGCGTTGACTCAACGCTTTCGCCAACGGATTGAACAAGTCGAGCAAATCGAAGCCAGCTCCGCCTCAGGGGCAAGCCAAGGGTCGGGCCGCTACTGGAGGCTTGCGGCTTTTGTCGATTCCCTCGTGCGACTGAGGCTTTTCATTGATCATAATTTCAACTACATCGAAACGATGAGCGTCTTGTCCGTAGCCCGATACTTATTTGAACTTACAGTATGGCTGAAGCTTCTCGAAAGGGACAGCCGATATGGTCTCATCTACTACCGTGAGCTACTGAAAAAGCAATTGGAATTCTACTTGGAATTTCGAAAAAACGCTGAACGCGAAATCTCTTTTCTGCGACAAACTGGCGAATCAGAACAGAAGCAAGTCGAGGAGCTAATGGAAGCTCGTTTGTCGGAGATGAATGGTATCCCTGACGAGAAAGCAAGGGATGCAGCGTTGCATGGATTGATGAGCCACGAAAAGGAAATTACTCGTCGAATCGACGAAGAAGCTGCACGGAAGTTCAGCCTCTATGCCGAGCAAGCAAAGACCAACGGATACGCCTTCCAAGCGCACCTCGTTGAGATAAAGGTTCTGCCGGAGTATTCGAAGGCTGTTGCGGGCCTCGAAAAGAAACTGAAGGACTTTGAGAACGACACCCCTTCCGACATAAAGGCCCTAGTCCCGAACCGATGGAGATGGGACAAGGAAGCGGAGCGTGTCGGAATGAGGGACGAGTACGACTTCATCTACGGCTACGCAAGTAGGCTCCTACACGCAACGCCAGCAAGTCTAACGACGAACCAGAAAAACCTAGAACCAGATGAAATGCGAGTATTTCTGAAGTACATTCGCGTTCGCTCGACCGACGTGATTGAGATGGCAGAAAAGATCCTAGCTGAAGACTCCGTTGTCGTGCAGTGAAATGGTGCGTAACGGCACTGTGACACGCGCGAAGTGCGACTTGCGCTTCTGCCCGCCGATTTTCCGCTTGGCCAACAGCCGCGCTTGGAGCAACATAACGCGCCTATGCCGCACACAATTTCCAGACGCGATACGTTGAAGCTGTTCGGTGCGAGCGCCGCAGCAGCAGGCGCGGGCATCGCTGCGCCAAAACTTGCGTGGGCTGCGAGAGAGAACCAATCCAGCACGCCTGGCCGTGCTTGGGCCGCGCCGCACAGCCAACCCGCCGCCAGCGCCGCGCCGAGCCTCGGCCAGAGCGCCGCCCAAAACGACGAGCAGCAGCGCGAAGACTTATCCCGCGCCGCGCGCATGGCCTGGTGGCACGCTGCGAAATTCGGCATGTTCATCCACTTCGGACTCTACAGCGTCTACGGCCACCACGAATGGGCCATGGAAGAGGAAGGCATTCCCGTCGCCGAATACGAACAGCTCGCGCACCGCTTCAATCCCCGTCCCGGATTTGCGCGCGAATGGGCGCGCCTCGCCAAACGCGCCGGCCAAAAATACATGGTAATGACCAGCAAGCATCACGAAGGCTTCTGCAATTTCGCGACGAAGCTCACGAATTATTGCGCGCCGGACCAGGGCCCGGGCCGCGACCTCGCAAAAGAGTACGTCGAAGCCGCCCGCGCCGAGGGCCTTCGCGTGGGCTTCTACTATTCGCTGATGGACTGGCATCATCCCGACGGCACGCGATGCGCCACCGATCCTGCGGCCCGCGAGCGTTTCGTCGCCTACACGCACGGCCTGATTCGCGAAATCATGACCAACTACGGCAAGCTCGACGTCCTGTGGTACGACGTCGCCTGGCCTCTGGACGCCGCAGCCTGGCAATCCGAAAAAATGAATCAGATGGTTTTCGGCCTTCAGCCGGAAATCATCGTCAACAATCGCAATCTTCTTCCCGGAGATTTCAGCACACCCGAGCAGGAAATCTCAGCCTCTGAGGAAGGCCGCGCGTGGGAATCCTGCATGACCATGAACGACAGTTGGGGATATCAGCGCGCAGACGACGACTGGAAATCTCCGAAGACCATCGTGCGCAATTTAGTCGAATGCGCGCAGGGCGGCGGAAATTATTTGCTGAACATCGGGCCGACCGGCGACGGCTCCGTGCCGTCGGAATCCATCGCCACTCTCGAAGCCGTCGGGCGCTGGATGGGCGACAACGGACCTACGATCTATGAATCCGAACGCTCGAAAGTCACCACGTCCGAAATGGCCGGTTTTACGCGCAAAGGCAATACGCTTTACGTCCACGTGCATTTCTGGCCCGGTAGCACCGTCGCGATTGGCGGTCTGCGCAGCAAAGTGACGAGCGCGCGCATGTACGTCACCAAGCAGCCGGTCGAATTCAAGCAGGAGGAATTTCGCGTGCAGTTCACCGGCCTGCCGAATCATCCGCCCGATCCGCTCGCCACGGTCATCGAAGTCGAATGCGAGAGCGAGCCCGTTCAGGACACGCGCTGGGTGCGCGAAAATCGCCCGCGGCGCGGCGTCGGCGTCGGCGTCTGAATTAGTGCATTCTCCTCAGCTGAACTAGAACGCCACGTCCTTAATGTGCGTGGCGATGAACCAGCTGTTCCCCCACGGATCCTTCACGCCCGCGCTGCGGTCGCCGTATGGCTTGTCGCTCGGCGCTTCGATGGTCGTCGCGCCCGCGCGCAACGCCTGCGCGTACACTGCATCCGTGTCCGGCACGTACAAATGCATATGGCACGCCGACGGCTGCCATGCCCCATGCGCTTCGCTGAATTCGAGCGTGTTGTCGCCGATGCGAATCGTCGCGTGCGCAACCGTGCCGTCCGGTGCGGTGTGGACGCCTTCCGCCTTCGCTCCAAAGGCGCTCTCCAGGAACGAAGCCATCTTCGCCGAGTCGCGCAAGAACAAGTACGGCTGAATCGCGTTCATCTGCCCCGGGAACGGCGCGTAGGTTTTCGGCGTCGCGATGAACCACGCATTCCCGAACGGATCCTTCACGCCGGCTTCGCGGTCTCCATACGGTTGATCCACCGGCGCGTGCGTCGAGGTTGCTCCCGCCTCAATCGCTCGCGCATAGGCCGCGTCCACATCATTCACGTAATAATGGAGCGCGACCGGCGACGGCCCGTATTGCTCGCTTCCGTCGCTCAGCTCAAGAATCGAATCGCCGACCTTCACTTCCGCGTGCATGATTTTTCCAGTCGGCAGCGGCACGCGGCCTCTCTCCTGCGCGCCAAACGCCGCTGTCAGAAAATCGATGAACTTCGCCGCGCCTCCCACCAAAATGTACGGCGTAATCGTTCGGAATCCTTCGCGCATGTACGGAACCTTCCTTGCTCCTCTTTCACCGCTTTCCGCCTTGCTCGCTGTTGCCTCGCTCGCCATTTTTTCCTCCGATCTTCCGTTCCACTCGTTGAGTCCGCGCTGCATTTCTTCCGTCGACATATCCTGCTTATGAGTCGCGATAATCCACCCGTAGCCAAAAGGATCCTCGACCTGGCCCACACGCTCGCCGTAAAACTCATCCTGCACGGGCTTCACCATTTTTGCTCCGCCGGCCAGCGCCCGCTGCGCCACCGCGTCCACGTCGGGAACCATGAGCTTGATCTTGACCGTCGAGCCGCCCAGCGTTTCCGGGCTGATCGCTCCAAACTCCGGATATTCGTCCGAAAGCAGGATTCGCGTATTGCCAATCTGTATCTGCGCGATGCCGATTTTC